>JADHLS010000433.1 GCA_016780605.1 Reyranella sp. | reverse complement strand
ATCACCTCGCCGGCGCAGCGCACCGTCGACGCCGACGGGCTGATCGTGGCGCCAGGCTTCATCGACGGCCACACCCATATGGACGCGCAGGTCGCGTGGGACCCGCTGGGCAGCTGCTCGTGCTGGCACGGCGTCACGTCCGTCGTGATGAGCAATTGCGGCTTCGCCCTGGCGCCCTGCAAGCCCGCGGACCGTGACTGGTACGCGCGCTGTCTCTCCGCCGTCGAGGACATCCCGACCGAGGCGATGGCGGCCGGCATTGACTGGACCTGGGAGACCTTCCCGGAATACCTCGCGACCGTCGAGCGCCTGCCCAAGGCCATCAACTACGGCATGTATATCGGCCACTCGGCGCTGCGCATGTACGTCATGGGCAAGCGCGCGCTCATCGAGACGGCGACCGAGGACGACATGACGCGCATGGCCGCGATCGTGAAGCAGGCGCTGAAGGCGGGCGCCATGGGCTTCTCGAGCTCGCGCGCCTCCACGCACATGACGCCCGACGACACACCGGTGGCGAGCCGCCTCGCCGACTGGGAGGAGATCGACCGCATCATCGCGGCGATGGCCGAGCTCGACGCCGGCATCTTCCAGATCGGCCCCGACATCGCGAGCGGGCCGAGGCATCGCGCCTTCCTCGACCGGCTGCGCAAGGTCGCGCTCGACTACAAGCGGCCGATCATGTTCGGCGTGCTGGCGACGAAGCAGGGTGACGATCCGACACCGTGGAGCTACCAGACCAAGTACATCGACGACACCGTCGCCGCCGGCGGCCGCATGTTCGGCCAGGGCACGACGCGGTCGATCAACGCCATCTTCTCGTTGAAGTCCTACCTGCCGTTCGACGTGCTGCCGGCATGGCGGCCGATCCGCGCGCTGCCGATCGCCGAACAGAAGAAGAAGCTGGCGGACCCGGCGGTGCGCCGCGAGCTGATCGAAGCGGAAGCGAAGATGAAGCCGCGCGACAAGGTCTTCCAGGGCGGCGGTGCCGCGACCACCGATCCGCGCAAGCCCGACTACGCCAACCTGTTCGCGCTGAAGGGCGTCGACTGGGACGATCCCACGGTCGACCAGCTCGCCAAGGCGCGCGGCAAGCATCCTGTGGAGGTCATGATCGACCTGTCGCTGGCCGACGAGAACCAGATCTATGTCCAGCCGCTGGTCAACGAGGCGCCCGACGACGTCATGGGCATCCTGAAGCACCAGCGCACTCTGGCGACCTTCTCCGACTCGGGCGCCCATGTCTGCCAGGAGATGGGCTCCTCGCTGCAGACGCATTTCCTGAGCTACTGGGTGCGCAAGCGCGCCGCCTTCACCCTCGAGCAGGCGATCAAGAAGCTGACGCACGATAACGCCGTTGCCTGGGAGCTCAACGACCGCGGCCAGGTGCAAGAGGGCATGCGCGCCGACCTGGTGCTGTTCGAGGAGGATCGCATCCGGCCCCAGCTGCCGACCGTCGAGACCGACCTGCCGGGCGGCGCCCGGCGGCTGGTGCAGAAGGCCGAGGGCATCCGGGCGACCGTGGTCAACGGCGCGGTGGCCTTCGACAATGGCGAGGCGACGGGGGCCAATTCCGGCCATGTTCTCAAGGGTAAGCTCGCCTCATGAGAGGCTTTCTGCTCGCCGGGGTGCTGGCGAGCGTGGCGTGCGCCGCCTCGGCGCAGACCAGGCCAGCCACGACGACCCCCTCGCCGGGCAGCGCAAGCGTGAAGACCCAGCTGCAGTCGCTGCATTACGGCAATGTGCAGGACCTGCGCCGCGGCCCCGACGGCCAATGGACCGGCCGGGCGACGCAGAACGGCGTGGAGAAACAGGTGACGATCAGCCGCGATGGCACTGTGATCGCCCGATGACTGGAGCGGCCTAACCGAACAGCTCGCGGTCGGAGCAGTGCAGGTCGTTGGTGTCGTAGTAGGGCTTGGTCCAGCCGTCGCTCGTCGACAGGAACCAATGGGCCTGGGTGGCGGCATCCTTGAGCGATGCCGGCGGTGACTTCGGCGCCTTGACGCCGGCCTCCTGCGCCTTGCTCTGGAACTTGTCGAGGAAGTTGAAGTGATCGACCAGGCCCACGGCTTCGATGGCGAACACGGTGGCGACATCCTGGTCGTGTATGGCGAGGAGATTGTCGCCGTTCACCGTCTCGCCCTTGTTGGCGAGGTTCGACGAGCCGCAATAGACCACGGCATCCTTGGCGTTGAAGCCGCAGACGACGAATTTGTGATGGATCTGGTGCTTGCGGCCGCCGATGTTGGGTACCTGGTCGAACGGCGGCGGCAGGATCGTGTGGACCGGCTTGCCGGTGACCAGCAGCCCCTGCTTGTGCCCCGGCGCATAGAGCACGATGCCGTCGGGGTTGTCCGAGATGCCGTAGCTGAAGATCTTCTCCTGGGCATGGACCTTGTTCAGCGCCGAGTAGACGCTGCTCGAGCTCTTGGCGCCCATCTCCATGACGGCGAACATCACGTTGCCCGACGGCTTCTTGGCCTCGGCGTTGACCCGGTCCACCAAGCCGCCCATCACCTTGTCTGCGAACTCCTGCGTGTGCGGCGAGAAGGTGATGTCGGTCGGGGGAACGCCCTTGCCGTTGAACGAGAAGGTCTTGTTGGCGGCGGCGTCCTTGCGGAAAGCGGGCGCCTTCAGCTGGTCCTTCCACGAGATCTCGAAGATGTCCGAATAGGTTTTGGCGACGGTGCGATCGTCGTACACCAGCACGTGGTTTGAGTTCACGTAGAGGCCGGTCACCGAGAAATTGGTCGAGCCGGTCAGCACCGTGCGCGGGCCTTTGCCGTCGGAGACGATCAGCACCTTGTCGTGGGCGTAGCGGCCGAAATGGCCGCGCAGGATCGACTTCTTGGTCTTGTCGGCCGCCTTGAACATCTTCTCGAAGGTGTCCTCGGGCGTCGTGCCGTTCTTGGCGCTGCTCTTGTGCAGGTCGGCGTTGTCGAGAATGACGCGGACGCGGCCCTGCTTGGCGAGGCCCAGCAGGGCGTTGGCGAAGTTGGGCTCGCCGAGGTCGTAGGCGAAGACGTCGAGGCGGAGCGCCTTGTTGCCCGCGACCTCGTCGAGCATGTCGAAGATGCGGTCCTGGGCGGTGAAGCCCAGCCATTCGTATTCCTGGTCGTAGGTGAAGGCCTCGCCCTGGGCGTTCTTGCCGGCCACCGCCTTGGTGTCGAAGATCAGGCCCGACTTCGGCGGCTGGACCTTAACGGTCGGCCCGAAATGGTGCACGAAGGCCTGGCTCTGCGTGAAGCCGCGGGTGAAGCCGGTGGACAGGCTGCCTTTGGTGAAGGGCTTCACCGGGACCTCGAGCGAAACGCTGCGCTTGGGATCGATCGGCAGCATCGAGCCGGAGGCGTTGAAGAAGCGCGGCGTCACCGTATAGGTGTACGTCCCGAAGAAGGGCTTCAGGCCCTGATGGACCGATCCCGGGACATGCAGCCAGCGGAACTTGTGGATCGGGGCGTTGAACGTCGAGTTGGCCGGCAGCTTGGGATCCTGGGCGTGGTCGCTGGGCTTCTCGTACTGAAGCTGGTTCTGCAGATAGTAGGCGTCACCCTTGCCGGGCTTGACCTGTATGGTGAAGCCGGCCAGGCCCTTGGCATCGGCCTTGGAGAGATTGAAGGCCAGAAGCGTCTTGGCGTCGCCGACATAGGCGTTGACCGTGAATGAGCCGCTTTTCTTGGAGACAGTGGTCATGTGTTTCCCCCGGGCTGCCTGCCGGGGAATAATAAACCCAAGGTTGTGACAGGAACGTGTAAAACGTCACATTGGGACGTGATTTGCTTGCGGACCGCCAGCCTCCGGTGGGCTCATGATCATGATGCCGGCCGGAGGCCGGCGGTCCGGAAGAGCGTGAGAACGATCAGCCCAATTCCTTGCGCACGATCGCGGCGCCCTCGGCCAGCGCCTTCAGCTTTCCGAACGCCGTGGCCCGCGGCAGGTACTTCATGCCGCAGTCGGGGGCGGGCAGGAGCTTGTCGGGTGGCAGGTGCTTCAGCCCGGCGCGGATGCGCTCGGCGACCTTCTGCGGCGTCTCGATCTCGGGATCGGCGAGGTCGATCACGCCCAGCATGACCTTCTTGGGGGCGAGATCCTTCAGCACGCCGAGGTCGAGCCTGGGCTGCGCCGATTCGATCGAGATCTGCTGCGCCAGCGAATCGGCGAGCTGTGGGAGGAAGGCGTACCCCGTGGGCTTGCCGCCGGGTACGACCGCGGCATAGCCGAAGCAGAGATGCACGACCGTCGGCACCTTGATGTCCCTGAGCGCCCGGTCGATCACCTTCACGGCGTAGCGCTTGGCTTCCTCGGGGTTGTTGCGCAGCCACGGCTCGTCGAGCTGGATGACGTCGGCGCCGGCCTTGACCAGCTCATGCGCCTCCTCGTTGACCGCCGCGGCGTAGTCCATGCACATCGCCTCGGCATCCTTATAGAACTCGTCCCTGACCTGCTGGCCCATGGTGAAAGGGCCGGGCAGGGTGATCTTGGCAAGCCGGTCGGTGTTGGCGCGCAGGAATTGCATGTCACGCAGCTCGACAGGCTTGCTGCGCCTGATCTTGCCCACGACCCTCGGCACCGGCGTCTTCTGGCCGCGGCTGCTGACGATCTCGGCCGGATGCTCGTCGTCGATGCCATCCAGCGCCGTGGCGAAGCGGTTGGAATAGCTTTCCCGCCGCATTTCTCCGTCGGTCACGATGTCGATGCCCGCCCGCTCCATGTCGTGGATGGCGAGCAGGGTCGCGTCGTCCTGGGCCTGCTCGAGGAACGGCTCCGCCACCCGCCACAGCTCGCGCAGGCGCGTGCGCGGCACCCCCTTGGCCAGCATCTTGCGATCGACCAGCCAGTCGGGCTGGGGATACGAGCCGACGACGGTGGTCTGAAGAAGAGTGTTTGCCATCTATTGCACCTTGATGCCTGCCTTGTTGACGACTTCCGCATTGTCCTTGAGCTCGAGCACGACGATCTTGTCGAAATCCGCGGCCGAGGTCGGGGACGCATCGGCGCCGAGCTGGCCCAGCCGGTCCTTGACCTCCGGCGAATCGAGCGCCTTCTTCACCTCGGCATTGAGCTTCTCGATCAGCGCCGGCGGCGTGCCGGCCGGTGCGAACATGCCGACCCAGAAATTGTAGCCGCTGTTCTTGAAGCCCTGCTCCTCGGTGGTCGCAAGGTCGGGCAGCACCGAGGCGCGCTTGGTACCGCCGTTGCCCAGCGCCACCACGCGGTTGTCGCGGATCATGGGCAGCGCCGCGATGATGGGGGCGAAGAAGATGTCGACCCGGCCGTTCATGGTGTCGGTCAATGCCTCGGGTGTGCCGCGATAAGGCACGTGGACGGCGTCGATGCCGGCCGAGAGCTTGAACTTCTCGGCGTTCATGTGGGTGCCGCTGCCAGTGCCGGCCGAGGCGTAGTTGAGCTTGTCCGGCTGCTGCTTGGCCGCTTTCACGAAGTCGGCCGCAGTCTTCCAGCCGCGCGAGGGCGCCGCGACCATTATGTTGGGCTGCTGCGCCAGCAT
>JADHLS010000432.1 GCA_016780605.1 Reyranella sp. | reverse complement strand
ATTGCGGCGTGTGCGGCGCCAGCACCACGGTGATCAAGGGCGGCCACGTCCGCCGCTGCACCAACGAGAGCTGCAAGACCGAGCCTTTCCCGCGCACCGATCCCGCGGTGATCATGCTGGTCCATCACGGCGACAAGTGCCTGCTGGGCCGCAGCCCGCACTTCCCGCGCGGCATGCATTCGACCCTGGCGGGCTTCGTCGAGCCGGGCGAGAGTTTCGAGGATGCCGTCGCCCGCGAGGTCTACGAGGAGGTGAGGGTGCGCGTGAAGAACGTCACCTACCGGTCCTCGCAGCCCTGGCCGTTCCCCGCCTCGGTCATGATCGGCTTCCACGCCGAGGCCGAATCGCTCGACTTCGACGTCAACAAGGCCGAGCTCGAAGCGGCGCGCTGGATGAGCCGCGAGGACCTCAAGCCCGAGAACCTGCCCAAGGACGGCTCCTTCTTCATGCCGCGCCGCGATTCCATCGCCCGCCGCCTGATCGAGGAATGGCTCGGTCACGAAGCCGGCCCGTCGATCAGTGGTTAGTCGCCGTCATCCAACGAGGTTTCAATGACCGCCCAGCTCTTCACCCCCGTCGAGCTCGGCGGCGTGACACTCCCCAACCGCATCGTCGTGTCGCCGATGTGCCAGTACGCGGCGGTCGACGGCAGCGCCCAGCCCTGGCACCAGGTGCATTACGGTATGCTCGCCATGTCCGGCGCCGGCCTCTTGTGCCTCGAGGCCACGCACGTCGAGCGCGACGGCCGCATCACCCAGGGCTGCCTCGGCGTCTACAGCGACGACAACGAAGCGGCGCTGAAGTCGATCGTCGACTGGGCGCGCGGCTGGATGCCCAACGTCAAGCTCGGCATCCAGCTCGCCCATGCCGGCCGCAAGGCCTCGGCGCAGCGGCCGTGGAAGGGCGGGGGACCGCTCGGCCAGGCCGACGCGCCCGACCTGCCGTGGACCACGGTCTCGGCCTCGGCCATCCCCTATGACGCGAAGTGGCATACGCCGGTGGCGCTCGACGCCGTCGGCCTGAGGCGCGTGAAGCAGGCCTTCGTCGACGCCACCCTGCGCAGTGCCCGGCTTGGCTTCGACGTCGTCGAGCTGCACGGCGCCCACGGCTATCTGCTCAGCCAGTTCCTCTCGCCCCTCAGCAACCGGCGCAGCGACGAATATGGCGGCACCGCGGAGAAGCGCCGCCGCTTCCCGCTCGAAGTCTTCGAGGCCTGCCGCAAGATGTGGCCGGCCGAAAAGGCGTTGGGCATGCGGCTCTCCTGCGTCGAATGGGTCGAAGGTGGTGTGAGCATCGAGGACACGATCGAGACCGCCCGCCAGCTGAAGTCGCTGGGCTGCGACTTCATCGACGCGAGCTCCGGCGGCAATGCCGCCGCCCAGAAGATCCCCGTGGCCCCGGGCTACCACGTCCAGTTCGCCGCCCGCATCCGCAAGGAAGCGGATATCAAGACCTGGGCCGTCGGCATCATCACCGAGCCCGAGCAGGCGGAAAGCATCATTGCCTCCGGCCAGGCCGATTGCACGGCCCATGCGCGCGCTTTCCTGCTCGATCCGCGCTGGGGCTGGAACGCCGCCCGCGCGCTCGGTGTGCCCACGCCCCCCTTGCCGCTGCCCGCCGTTCGGGCGACAACCCTCCTGCCGTTCAAGCCTCAGCCCGTCCTTTCCCGAGCGGCCGATTGAGGAACTCGCATGTCGAGCGTGCTGCTGGCTGAGGACGAATTTCTCATCCGCGCGGTGATGGTCGATGCCCTGGGTGCGATAGGCATTCCCTGCATCGAGGCCCCCACCGGCCAGGCGGCGCTCGACGTGCTGGCCGGCACTGCACCGCTTGCCGCCGCGATCGTCGATATCGGCCTGCCCGACATGTCCGGCGAGAAGGTGATCGAGGCCGCACTGCAGCGCCGCCCGGAGCTGCCCATCATCCGCTGCTCCGGCGGCATCGCCTCGGACACGGCGCTCAACCCGAGGATCCACGTCTTCCCCAAACCCTACAGCGCCGTCGACCTCTCGCAGTTTGTGGCATCGCTCCTGGGCAAGAGCTGAGGCCTCGTGCCACGACGGGTGTTCAACCGGCGGGTCTGGCGGCTGCGCGGCAGCACGGCGGCCGAAACCTCCATGCTGCTGGCGGTCGCCACTTTGTTCGTGCCACTGCTGCTGTTCGTCGGCGCGAGCTGGCTTGCCTATGACGACGCGTTCCGGCAGGCCGAGGAGCGGGTCAGCCGCACCCTCGACCTGCTCTATATCAACGTGCGCAATGCCTTCGAGATCAACGCCCTGGTCGCGGCCAATGCCGTCGAGCTGCTCGACGAACGATCCAACGAGCAGATCCGCGCCAACGAGCGGCAGATCCACGACGGGCTGAAGCACCTCAGCGATTCGCTACCGCAGATCCAGAATATCTGGGTGGTGGACGAGGAGGGCAGGCCGCTGGCGTCGGCCAACGTCTATCCGGTGCCGGCCAACGTCTCCTCGGCCGACCGCGCCTACTTCACGGCGCATCGCGAAGGCGCGGCGCAACGCTTCGTCAGCGAAGCGCTGCGCGGCCGGATCAGCGACGTCGCCTTCTTCCAGTACAGCGAGCGGCGACAGGCGGCCGACGGCCGCTTCACCGGTGTGATCGCGGTGTCGGTCGATCCCAACTATTTCCTGGCGCAGTTCGCCCAAGCGTCGGAGAGCCGCAACTTCACCGCCTCGATCGTGCGCGCCGACGGCGAGATCCTGGTGCGCTATCCGGCCGGCGGCGGCCCGGTCCGCCTGCCTTCGGGCGCGGGCTTCATGCACGCCATTGCCGCATCGCCGGAGGCCGGCATGTACCGGACCGCCCAATCGTCGTTCGACGGCGTTGGCCGCCTGTTCGTCTATCGTAAGCTGCCCAATCTGCCGATCTACGTGGTCCACGGCTATGCCACCGCGACCATTCGAGGCGAATGGATCGATCGCATGGCGTCGCATCTCATCTTCGGGGTGCCGGCGACGCTGTTGCTGTTTGCGCGGGCGGTCGTGGCCTCGCGGCGCGCCTACCGCCAGGCCGACGTGCTGGCCCGGCTCGGCGAGGAGCAGGCGCGGCGCGAGGTCGCCGAGGAGAGCCTGCGCCAGTCGCAGAAGATGAATGCGGTCGGCCAGCTCACCGCCGGCATTGCCCATGACTTCAACAACCTCCTGACCGGCATCGGCGGAGCGGTGGAGATGATGGGCCGGCGCGCCGGGCAGGCCTCGCCGGAATTCACCCGGTTCCTGCAACTCGCCCAGACCGGCGTCGGCCGCGCCGCGACGCTCACCCAGCGCTTGCTCGCCTTCTCGCGACAGCAGCCGCTGCAGATCGAGGTCGTGGACGTGAACGACCTCGTGGCCGGCATGACCGAACTGCTGCGCCGGACCCTGGGCGAGAAGGTCAGGATCGAGACGGTCCTGGCCCCTGACGCGTGGCCGGCCAGGGCCGACTCTGCCCAGCTCGAAAGCACAATCCTCAACCTTGCGATCAACGCCCGCGATGCCATGCCCAAGGGCGGCGTGCTCACCATCGAGACCGCCAATACCCATCTCGACGCGGCCTATGCCGCAGCCAATGTCGAGGCCGAGGCCGGACCCTACATCATGGTCGCGGTGTCCGACACCGGCACCGGCATGGCCCCCGAGACCCTGGCTCGCGCCTTCGAGCCTTTCTTCACCACCAAGGAGCGGGGGCAGGGCACCGGGCTCGGCCTCAGCATGGCCTTCGGCTACATCAGGCAGCTCGGCGGCCATCTCAAGATCTACAGCGAGGTCGGCCGCGGCACGTCGGTGAAGATCTACCTGCCGCGCGCCAGCGGCGAGGCGGCGGTCGAGGTTGCGCCCGCCGCGCGGGCGGTGCTGTCGGCAGCCGGCCCGGTGATGCTGGTCGTCGAGGACGACCCCGTGGTGCGCGATTTCGCCGTCTCCGCCTGCTCCGAGATCGGCTGCACTGTCTACCAGGCCGCCGATGCCCGCGAAGCGCTGGCCGTCCTGCAGGCCCGCGACGACATCGAGTTGCTGTTTACCGATGTCGGCCTGCCGGGCGACATGAACGGCCGCCAGCTCGCGGGCGCCGCCATGGCCCTGAAGCCCGCCCTCAAGGTTCTGTTCACCACGGGCTATACCGCCAATGCCATCGTGCATCAGGGCGTGCTCGATCCCGGAGTCAACTTCATCGGCAAGCCGTTCTCGATCGACGCCCTTGCGGAGAAGATCAAGTCCATGGGCTTCTGAGCCGGCATGCTCAGCGGCCGCGAATTCGGGTATCCTGTCGCGCGATGAGCGACACTGCCTCTCCGCCGGCCCCGGCGCGCCCCGAGCCCCGCCAGCCTGGCGAGGCCGAGGCTGAGCCCGCGAAGGCCGAGGCCAGGCCCGACATTGCGCCGCCCGCCGCGCCGAAGCCTGCCGAACCGCCGCCCGTGCCGCCGCCTGAACCCGCTGTCGAGATGCCGCCGGACCCGGGTACGCCGGCTGCCGCGCCCGCGCCACCCGCTGCCACGACCTCCGCCCCGAGCCGCACTGCCAGTCGCCTGCACCGCCTGGTGGCCGTGGTCGGCACCATCCTGGTGCTGTTCGTGGCCTGGGAGGTCCTGACCTATTACGTCGCCTACACCGACGACGCCTATGTCCGCTCCGACCTGATCGGCGTGGCGCCCGAGGTGACCGGCCCGATCATCGGCCTCTACGTCGTCGACAACCAGGCGATCAAGAAGGGCGACAAGATCTACAAGATCGACCCGACGCCGTTCCAGCTCGAGGTCAACACCCGCCAGGCCCAGATCGAGGAGCAGACCTCGCTGGTCAAGGTGGCGCAGGAGGAGCTGCAGACCGCGCAGGCGGCCCTGGAATCGGCGACCTCGGCCCACACCTATGCCGTCGAGCAGCAGGCGCGCTATGCCGTGCTCGCGGCCTCCAACAACGCCCCGCGCGCCGAGCTCGATCGCGCCAACAACGAGCTGCGCCGCACCGCGGCCGAGAAGACCATCGCCGAGATCGCCATCGCCAAGGCGCGCACCAGCATCGGCGTGCACAAGGCCGCCCTCGATACCGCGATCGCCGAGAAGGCGACGGCGGAGTGGAAGGTGAGCAAGACCGACGTCAATGCGCCGGCCGACGGCTGGATCAACAACCTCACGGTGCGCATCGGCGACACCGCGACGCTGAGCATCCCCAATGTCGGCATCGTCGACGCCCATGCCTGGCGCATCATCGCCAACTACAAGGAATACTACGTCCGGCCCTTTACCATCGGCGGCACCGCCTGGGTGTGGCTCGACAGCGATCCGTGGCGGTTCCGCAAGGCGCGCATCACCGGCATCGCCCGCGGCTTCAGCCGCGACCCGCAGGCGCCCATGCTGTTGCCCTACGTCGCCCCGACCACCGACTGGATCCGCCTGCAGCGCCGCATCCCGGTGACCATCGTGCTCGAGGAGATGCCGGCCGACGGCCGCCTGTTCATGGGCGCCGACGCCCGCACCGTGGTGTTCCCGCGATGATGATGCACAGCGTCTTTGCTGGGA
>JADHLS010000431.1 GCA_016780605.1 Reyranella sp. | reverse complement strand
GAAGGGGCCATCGCCGGCCAGCAGGACCGGGTACTCGGTCTGGCGCAATCCTGGAACGGCGTCCCATTCGATCCAGGCGCCGAGCGAGTAGGGGATCCTCGCCCAGGCGACCGAGACGGGCGCGCCGACGAGCTTCTCATAGCCGGGCTGAAGCCGCTCCCCGTCGGCGATCGCGGCGGCGTAGCGCTCAGCCGGCGCCATGGCCGTGAAGCGCTGGCCGGGCGCCAAGTCCCAGATGTAGGCGCCGACCACGACGCCCTTCTTCTCGTGGAAGCCGTGCGACGGATACCAGACCTGCGTGATGTCTCGGCCGGTCCAGCTGATGCCGCCATAGAGCTGCTGGTCGACTTCCCACCAGCGCTGCGGCGACTGGAAGGCGACCTTCACCGCCGGGAAATACGCCTTGGCCGCGCGGTCGATTGCCTGCTTCACCGGCGGCGCGAAGTCGGCCGGAATGTGCTGCAGCACCGAAAGCGGAATCGTGCAGATCACGAAGTCAGCCTCCAGCGCGGTCCGCTGCCCGCTGGCGCGATTGAGCGAGACGACGCGGGCGCGCTCGCCGACGCGGCCGATCTCGACCACCTCTTCGTTAAGCCGGATGACGCCGCCCAGCTCGCGCGCGAAGGCGCGGGGGATCATGTCCATGCCGCCGACCGGCTGCAGCATGGTGGGCGACTGATCCCACAGCTCGGCGAAACACAAGGCGAAGGCGACCCGGGGCGGCAGGCCCTCCACGATCTCCTCCAGCGACAGCGGCGTCTGCAAGGTGCCGCGCTGGTTGCCGCCGCCGGGCAGCTCGTCACCGACATAGCCGGCGCGCGAGGACCCTCCATAGCTCAAGTCGGCCTTGAGCGCGCCGAACCAGCGGATCAGGGGCTGGGCCCGGACCTCGGCCGGCACGCTCTTGACGGCGAGGGCCGCAATCGCGCCCCGCAGGTCGGCCTGGACGCGCCGCATCGTCTGTGGCTTGCCCTCGAACCAGGCATCGGACTGGAGCAGCGCCGCGTGGTTGTCGTTGATGAACGGCTCGAGCGCCACGCCGAACGCGCGACAATAACCCAGGATGCCCTGGTGATGGCTGGAGAGCCGGGCGGCGCCGGCATTGAAGTAGAGGTGTCGATCAGTATCCCACACGACCTGTTGCGTCGACTCGGTCTCCACGACCTCGTCGCCGCCGCGCAGGGTCCAGACGCGCCCGCCTGACCGCCGGCGCGCCTCGAGGATGGTGCATTGATAGCCGGCCTGGCCGAGGCGGTACGCCGCCGTCATGCCGGCGATGCCCGCACCCAGCACGATCACGTGCTTGCCGATACCGGAGCCGGGCGGCAGTTGCGGCGGTGCTGCCCAGGCCGTTGGCGTCGGCAGTAGGCCCATCACGTTGAGCGCGGAGGCGGCGGCTGCCGTCCCGCCGATGCGTCCGATCAGCTCGAGCAGGGTTCGTCGGGAAAGCTCTTCCGGCATGCGTCTGCGCTCGCAGGAACCATGTTGCGCCAAAGTAGCACATTCCGCGCGACATCCAGCCCGTCCACCATCGGCGTGTCTCGAACGGGGGTCGCGCATGATGCGCCCGAAAACTGGATGGGACGTCCTTGAACACGAGATCTGCGAGGAGCAGGCGGCAACCATCGGCCGTCTTGGCCGCGAGCTGAGGGATGCCCTCGACGCCCTGCACAGCTTCGATAGACAGGAGAGTGGCCGCGACTCGCAACGTGCGCGCCTCGTCGATGCGGCGGGCTATGCGCTGTGGAACTTCGTCGTGCAGCGCGATTGCAGCGGCCTTCGCTTCACCGAGCGGGTCCTCGAGGATTACGCCGTACCGGCAGAGGCGCGCGCGCGCATGGGCGTGATGCGGCCGCGCTAGAGGTTCCGACGTCTGCGATGGTCGCAGAGAGATCATGACCTCCAGGACGACCGGCGCGGGCAACCCATGCCGCGCCGCGGTCGTTCGCCGTGTGACAACGGCTTGAAGGAGGATCCCATGTCACGAGTTGCAATGATTGCGACCGTCGTGTCCGCCCTGTCGCTGCTGACCGCGGCCTGCGGCGAGACACCGGGTACACGCGCACTGACAGGCGGCGCCATCGGCGCGGCCGGTGGCGCTGCCGTAGGCGCGGCTGCCGGCAATCCGGCGGCCGGCGCGGTGGTCGGCGGCCTGGGCGGCGCCGCGATCGGTGCGGCGACCACGCCGCAGCGTAGTTACTACTACTGATGAGGCTTGCTCGGCATGAGCCCGGGAGCCCGCCGGCCGTTCGCTTCCAGGCGTCGGCGTCCAGGCTGAGACGGCGGGCTCCCTCTCTGCTAACGTCGCTCGATGCTGAGCGATTGCTACGATCTGCCCGTGACGACGGCGTCGGCTGACGCGCGCGATGCCTATGTCGAAGCCTCGCGTCTGGCGCTTACTTTCTATCCCGGTGCCCTCGAGGCCTATGATCGGGCCATCGCCGCCGATCCAGGCTTCGCCCTGGCCCATGCCGGCCGAGCGCTGGTTCTCCTGAGACAAGGCGACGTCGCCGAGGCGCGAGCGGCGTTGGCGACGGCCAAGGGCCTGGTTGCCGGCGCATCCGAGCGCGAGGCCAGCCACGTCGCCTTCTTCGAGCTCGTCTTCGCGGGCGAGACCGAGGCCGCGATCGCGGCCTTGCATGCCCATCTGGCGGCATGGCCGCGCGATGCGCTGGTGGTCGCTGCCGCGGCGAACCCCAACGGCCTGATCGGCGGCTCCGGCCGCATCGGCCAGAAGCGGCAAGTCGCGGTGCTGATGGACAGCCTCGCCCCGCACTATGGTGACGATTTCTGGTTCGGCTCCTATCACGCCATGGCGCTTTCGGAGGACGGACAGTTCGCGCCGGCGCGCGCGATGATCGAACGTTCCATCGCCGCGAATCCGAACAACGCGCACGGCGCCCACGGCTTTGCCCACATCTGCTACGAGACCGGCGATCTCGAGGCGGGGCGCAGCTACCTCTCCGCGTGGCTCGCCACCTATCCGCGCGACGGCTTCTTCCATGGCCATCTCAGCTGGCATCTGTCGCTGTTCGAGATCCAGGCCGGCAATTGGCCGGAAGCGTCGCGGCTCTATCGCGACGCCATCGCCCTCGATCATCACAGCGGCGGGCCGCAGCAGAAGATTTCCGATGGCGCCGCCTTCCTGTGGCGGTCCGAGCTTGCGGGCCATCCGCGCGATGCCGCGGCCTGGCGCGCGCTGCACGACTACGCCAGGACCGCGCTGCCGCGGCCAGGCAACGGGCTCTACGACCTGCACGTCATCCTGGCGCAAGCCGTGACCGGCGATGAGGCCGCGGACACGCGGGCCCGCCAGATCGAGGCGCTGGCTCAAGAGGGGCGCTACCTCTCGGGCTCGTATCTTCCCACACTGGCGCGCGGCTTTTCGGCGTTCGAGCGCGGGGACTATGCCGCCACGATCGATGCGCTTGCGCCGCTCGCTGGGGAGAACGAGCGCATCGGCGGCAGCCGCGCGCAGCACGACCTGATCGACTTCACCCTGCTCAGGGCCTACCTCGGCGCCGACCGGCTGGACGAAGCGCGGCAGCTGCTGGACGCGCGGCGGCCGGGCGCATCCGGCGTTCCCGTCGAGGGCGTTGCAGCGGCGCGCTGAGAGGCCGGCCGTTCAGGCGCTGTGTGACGCCGCGTGGCCGACCCTCTCGGCGCCGAGCGGGGCCAACGACGTGACGACGTCCTTGTAGCCGCTCATGCGCAGTTCGGCGGCCTTGGCGTGCGCCATCGGAAAGCCGACGCACTCATGGACCACTTGCTCGCTGCTCGTCGGGTCGGTCGCGCGGACGTGGAAAAGGATCGTCTCGCTATGATCTCTCATTGCTCCATTGTAGGCATGCGCGATCGGCGACGAAGTCTCATGGGGGACAATGAGGCAAGGAAACACAATTTGGCCACCGCGCGCCTTGACGGCGAGGGAGCGGCTGCCAAAGCTGTGACCTGATCACCCTGAGAGGAGTGTGTCGGTGCCGTCCCTGGTTCTCTCGTCCGACTCCCATGTCTTCGAACCGGCCGACCTGTGGCAGACCCGCATCGACGCCGCGTTCCGCGATCGCGCCCCCCGCATCGAGCGCATCGAGGGCGCCGACCAGATCGTGGTCGAGAGGGGCCAGGTCCTCTCCGGCATCGGTCTTATCTCCAACGCCGGAGCGCGGTTCGAGGCCCCGGAGACCATCTCCGGTCAGGGCCGCATGGAAGACGTGCACACCGGCGGCTGGGATCCCGCCCAGCATCTCAAGGACATGGTGCTCGACGGCGTGGCGGGCGAGGTCCTTTATCCCTCGCAGGGGCTCTTCTACTACAGGCTGGCGGATTCGGCGCTGATGTCCGCCATCTTCCGTGCCTACAACGACTGGCTGGCCGAGTTCTGCCGCGCCGACCCTGCGCGGCTGAAGGGCATCGCCATGATCAACCTTGATGACGTCCAGGACGGGATCAAGGAGCTGGAGCGCGCCGCGCGGCTTGGCCTCGCCGGCGCGATGATCACCGAATATCCGCTGGAGGACCGGCGCTACGACCAGCCCGAGTACGAGCCGTTCTGGGCGGCCGCGGCGGCGCACGGCATGCCGGTCAGCCTGCATACGGCGACCAGGCGACAGGCCAAGATCCGCGGCTTCGGCACCAAGACGCTGCGCGACGCCAGCAGCCGCTCGACCAAGGCGTTCTATCCGGCGCTATCGATGTGCGACATGATCCTGTCCGGCGTCTTCGAGCGGCATCCGCGTCTCATGCTTGCCATCGTCGAGTTCGAGTTGTCGTGGGCGCCGCACGTGCTCTCGTCCATGGATTATACCTACCGCGAGCGCCATGAAGAGGCGATCTACCGCTTCAAGGACGGGATGATCCCGAGCGACTTCTTCCGTCGCAACGTCGTGCTGAGCTTCCAGGAGGACGCCATCGGCATCCGCCTGCGCGATATCATCGGCGTCGACAACATGATGTGGGGTTCCGACTATCCCCACAGCGAATCGACGTTCCCCCAATCGCGCAAGATCCTGGCGGAGATTCTGGCCGGCGTGCCCGACGAGGAGCAGGCCAAGATCGTCGGCGGCAATACCGCGCGCGTCTACGGCTTCGACCTCTAGTACATCACGTCGCCGCCGTTGGGTGACAGGGTCGCGCCGACATAGAAGCCACCGTCCGGCCCGGCCAGCAGCAGGGCGGTCGCGGCGATCTCCTCCGGGCGGCCGAACCGGCCCACCGGCAGCGCATCGATGAAGGCCTGGCGGTCCTGTGGCGTCATGGTGGCGGTGAGATCGGTGACGATCGGGCCGGGCGCGATGGCATTGACGCGGATGCCCTTCGGCGTGGCTTCCCACGCCAGGGCGCGCGTGAAGCCCATGATCGCGGCCTTGGCGGAGGAGTAAGGCGCCGAATTCACGGCGCCCTTCAAGCCGCGCTGCGAGGCGACGTTGATGATGCAGCCCTGCCGCCGCGCCACCATCGCCGGATAGACCGCCTGGGCCATGAAGAACATGCCTTTGACGTGCACGGCGAAGATCCGGTC
>JADHLS010000430.1 GCA_016780605.1 Reyranella sp. | reverse complement strand
AAATCGTCAGCGCCCATGCGCAGCCCCAGCACCTCGTCGATCTCCTCGTCCTTGGAGGTGAGGAAGATCACCGGGAACTGCTGGGTCTTGCGGATGCGGTTCAGCAGCTCCATGCCGTCCATGCGCGGCATCTTGATGTCGAAGATGCCGAGGTCGGGCGGCGCCTGGTTGAGGCCTTCCAGGGCCGACGCGCCGTCGTTGTAGGTCTTGATCTGGAATCCCTCTGCTTCGAGCAGCATCGACACGGAGGTGAGGATGTTGCGGTCGTCGTCGACGAGGGCGATGTTCTTGCGCACGGGCTGCTTCTCCTGGCGGGGGCCGGCAATGGTAACACAGACCGGGCCGTTGCCGCCGCCGCCCCTATCTGCCATCGATGTGAGTGAATTAAGGCAGATTTGGCCACGGCTCCTAAAAACGATGCAAACTGACGACACGTCGCGCGGGGTGCGGGACCTGGTGCGTGGCCTGGATCGGGCCGCCCTGGCCACCGGGCTGCCCGCCCCGCCCGGCGATGGCGGCGGGCCCTGGCCCTATGCCTCGTTGGTGCTGGCGGCGGTCGATCACGACCTGTCGCCCATCCTGCTGTTGAGCGAGCTTGCCGAACATACCAAGGCCATTGCGGCCGACAGCCGGGTTTCGCTGCTGTTCGACGGCACCCACGGCCTCGACCAGCCGCTGACCGGGCCCAGGGTCACGCTGGTCGGACGGGCCATCCGGACCGATGACGAGCGGCTTGCCCGCCGCTTCCTGGCCCGGCATCCGGATGCCGAGATGTATGCCGGCTTCAAGGATTTCAGCTTTTTCCGCGTGACCGTGGAGCGTGCCCACCTTGTCGGCGGCTTCGGCAAGATCCGCTGGCTCACCGCCGACGAACTGCGGGCGCCGCCTGCCGAGGGCTTGGCCGAAAACGAGGCGGGTATCGTCAGCCACATGAACGAGGACCATGCCGATGCCGTGCAGCTCTATGCCGGCAGGCTGCTGGGGCTGGCCGGGGAGGGCTGGCGCATGACCGGCATCGATCCTGAAGGCATCGACCTGCGGCGCGGAGGCCAGGTGGCGCGGCTTCGGTTCGATGCGCCGCTCGCCGCTGCCGGCGACGCACGCAAGGTCCTGGTGGCGCTGGTTGCGAAGGCTCGCGCCGCGTAGCGGATTCGTCGATTCCGCGCCGCGGCATGCTGTTCGCGGGTGCGGAATCTGATCCACATCTTCTTCGACACTAAACTGTCGCAGGACAGCGCCGTCCCTTGCCACCACGAATCGGTCCCATTAGCGCTTACGGTTGAAAACAACAGGAGAAACGCCGTGAACCAGGCGGGCTTCATCGTCCCCAAACTCGGGCTCGAAACGCTGGGGTTGAAGAACCTCGGGAACGTCCATTGGAACCTCTCGGTTCCTGCGCTCTACGAGGAGGCTATTCGGCGTGGCGAAGGCCAGGTGGGAGACGGCGGCGCCTTCGTCGTGCGCACGGGCGTGCACACCGGCCGCTCGCCCAACGACAAGTTCTTCGTCGAGGATCACGAGAGCAAGGGCCGCATCGACTGGGGCAAAACCAACAAGCCGATCGCGCCCGAGCGCTATCGCGCGCTCTACAGCCGCATGCTGTCCTATGCCCAGCGCCGCGATCTCTTCGTGCGCGACTGCTGGGCCGGCGCCGACCCGGCGCATCGCATCGGCGTGCGGGTGATCACCGAAACGGCCTGGCACAATCTCTTCGCCCGCAACATGTTCCTCCGGCCGCGGCGCGAGGAGCTCGAGGGCTTCAAGCCGCAATTCACCATCCTGAACCTGCCGGGTTTCCAGGCCGACCCCAAGCTCGACGGCACGGCGTCGGATTGCGCCATCCTGGTGAACTTCACCGACCGGGTCGTGGCGATCTGCGGCACCTGGTACGCCGGTGAGATCAAGAAATCGGTGTTCACCATCCTGAACTACCTGCTGCCCGACAAGAACGTGCTGCCCATGCACGCCTCGGCTAATGTCGGACCCAAGGGCGACGTGGCGATCTTCTTCGGGCTGAGCGGCACCGGCAAGACCACGCTGTCGGCCGATCCCTCGCGCACGCTGTTGGGCGACGACGAGCATGGCTGGGGCGAGGAGAGCCTGTTCAACTTTGAAGGCGGCTGCTACGCCAAGGTGATCAAGCTGTCGCGTGAGGCCGAGCCCGAGATCTACGCCACCACCGAGCGCTTCGGCACGGTGCTGGAGAACGTGGTGATCGATCCCAGGACAGGCGCGCTCGATCTCGACGACGGCAGCTACACCGAGAACACGCGGGCCTGCTATCCGCTGGAATTCATCCCCAACGCCTCGCCGACCGGCCTCGCCGGCACGCCCGAGAACATCGTGATGCTGACGGCGGACGCCTTCGGCGTGCTGCCGCCGATCTCGCAGCTCAGCCCTGAGCAGGCGATGTATCATTTCCTGTCGGGCTACACCGCGCGCGTCGCCGGCACCGAAAAGGGCGTGACCGAGCCGCAGGCCACCTTCTCGACCTGCTTCGGCGCGCCGTTCATGCCACGCCATCCTACGGTCTACGCCAAGATGCTGGGCGAGAAGATGGCCCGCCAGCACGTGAAGTGCTGGCTGGTCAATACCGGCTGGTCGGGCGGCGGCTTCGGCGTCGGCGAGCGCATGTCGATCCGGCATACCCGCGCCATGGTGCGGGCGGCGCTGGACGGCAGCCTGGCCGCGGCGGCGAGTTCGACCGATCCGCACTTCGGCATGCAGGTGCCCAGCGCCTGCCCGGACGTGCCGGGCGAGGTGCTGAATCCGAAGAACACCTGGAAGGACAAGAAGGCCTACGACAGCGCTGCGCGCGACGTCGCCAAGCGCTTCGAGGTCAACTTCCGGCAGTTCGAGGGCCACGTCGACGGCAAGGTCAAGCAGGCCGCGATCAGGGCGGCGGCTTAGTTCATCCTCTTCCGGACCGCGAGCCTCTGGATCGCCTCATGAGCATGAGCGAGCCGGAGGCTCGCGATCCGTAAGACCATGAAGGCTTTTCCACCGGAACAACGTATTATGTTCCGGCCGTGACCACCGCGACTTCCAATGGCGGCGCTGCAAAGCGCTTGCGGCTGCCGCTGATCGCAGCGCTGGCGCTTGCCTTCGTCTCGCTGGCGCTGATCTCGGGCATTGCCTACATCGTCGTGCTGGCAGGAGCCACCAGCACCGCCGAAAGGTTCTTCGTCGATCGCGCCGAGCGTGTCATCGAGGCGCAGATCGCCGACATCCGCAGCCGACTCGACCCCGTCACCCAGCATCTCGAGATGATCGCGGCGCTGGCCGCCAACGGCCGGCTCGACATCACCTCGCCGGTCGACATGCGCGAGGCGCTGTGGGTGATGATGACCCAGGTGCCGGCCGTCTCCAGCGCCGGCTTCGCCACCTTCGATCTCAAGTTCGAGCGCGTCTATCGCCGACCTGACGGCCAGGTGGTCCGCGACACCGTCCCGCTGATCAGCGTGCCGCGTGGCCTTGAGCGCTTCCGCGAGCTGCAGACCACGCACGGCACCTTCTGGGGCGCGCTGTTCTGGAGTGACGTCCTGAACCAACCCGTCCTCAATGTGCGCACGCCGATCCGGCGCATCGACGACGCTTTCATCGGCGGCGTGCTCGCCACCGTGGCGGTGGGCGATCTCTCGTACCTGATCGGCGAGGCGAGCCGGGACAGCGGCGGCCGCTATTTCATCCTGGTCGGCAAGGACAAGGTGCTGGCGCACCGTCGCCTGATCGACCCGCGCGGCCTCGGGCTCAGCGAGGACCACGAGCTGCCGACCATCAAGGAGGTCGGCGATCCGGTCCTCGCCAGCATTTGGAATCCGCCGATCCGCACCACCAGGTACGAGCGGGCGCTCGGCGACTATGGCCGCATCGTCGAGGCGGAGGGGCGGCGCTGGGTGTTCGTCTATCACGAGCTGCGCCGCTACGGGCCGGAGCCCTGGCTGGTCGGCCAGTACTTCCCGCTGGAAGACGCCACCAGCGACATCGCCCGCCTGACCAACGGCGCCATCGTCGGCGGCGCGACGCTCGCCGTGGCGGTGCTGCTCGCCCTGCTGATCGGGCTCAGCATGGCGCGCTCGATCCGCACCATCACCTCGGCCGCCGAGGCGATCGAGCGGCTGGAGTTCGACCAGCCCTTCCATCGCCGCTCGCGGCTGCGCGAGATCGACGACGCGGGTCACAGCCTCGACAAGGCGCGCGGTGCCCTGAAATGGTTCGGCGCCTATGTGCCGCATCGCCTCGTCTTCCGGCTGATGGAGCTCGGCGAGGACGCGGTGCGCTCGCGCCGCCGCAACGTCACGGTGATGTTCTCAGACATCGTCGAGTTCACGCCGCAGGCCGAAGACCTGCCCGAGCAGCAGACCGCCGAGTTGCTCAACCACCATTTCGCCCTGCTCGGCGCCTGCATCGAGCGCGAGCACGGCGTCATCGACAAGTACATTGGCGACGCCGTCATGGCGGTGTGGGGCGGTCTGTCGCGCATGGAGGATCATGCCGATCACGCGGTCCGAGCCGCCCTTGCCATCGCCCAGGTGATCCGCGAGGACAACGCCCAGCGCCGCGCCGCCGGCCACGCGCCGATCCGCGTGCGTATCGGCCTGCATTCCGGGCCGGTGGTGGTGGGCAATATTGGCGCGCCCGGCCGCGTGAACTTCACCGTGGTCGGCGACACGGTGAACATCGCCCAGCGCTTCGAGCAGCTCGGCAAGGAGTTCATGAGCGCCGCCGACGAGATCGTGGTGCTGGCCAGCGGCAGCACCATGGGCGCTGTCAGGGACCGTCCGGCGCTCGATCTCGGACCGATTGAGCCGGTGTTGCGCCAGGTCAAAGGGCACGAGGATCCGGTCGAAGTATACCGCTTAGCGTGAGGCTGGACGGCAAGCCGCCTCGACCGGTAGTGTGCCGACGTCACCTCGGCGTACTACAGAAGGGCGCAGAAGCGGGAGAAGAGCATGATCAAGACCAAAATCCTCTCATTGATCGTCATCGCAGGCTTCCTCGGCGGCTGCGAGAACATGACCACGGGCCAGAAGGGCGCGCTCACCGGCGCGGCTCTGGGCACCGGCATTGCTGCGGTGACCGGCGCCAGCTTCGGCACGGTGGTCGGCGCCGGGCTGATCGGCGGTGCGGCCGGCTACATCACCGGCAGCGCCATCGGCGACAACCGGTAAGGGAAAGATCACCATGAAGCTTTCGTTTGTTGCCGCCGGTCTCGGCGCGATGCTGCTCGCCGCAGGTGCCGCCGAGGCGCAGACGCCGCCGCTCAACTTCGACCAGGCGGCCTACATCACCTGCAAGGAAGCGCATGCCATGACGCCCGACGCGCGCCGGGCGCTCGCGGTCTATCTGGCCGACCATGCATCGCGCTATCACGGCGTCGTCATTCCCGACGGCCCGGTGGGCGCGCAGATCGGTCATCTGGTGCGTGGCGGCTGCACCCTCGCTCCCGACGCCTACCTCTTCACCGTGATCGACCGCGCGATCGTGGCGGAGATGAAGGGCCTGCCCAAGCGGCAGTAGTTCTTTGCT
>JADHLS010000429.1 GCA_016780605.1 Reyranella sp. | reverse complement strand
TGGCGCGCACCTATCCCGCCGCCAATCTGCTGCCGGTGAACGACCCCGAGGCCGAGGCGCAGGTCGTGTCGTGGATGTCCTTCGTCGCCTCGGCCATCCATCCCGCGCGCACCGCCGGCATGGACCGGGCGCGCGAGGTCTGGCAGATCGCCGACCAGCGGCTGGGCAGGAACGACTGGGCGGTCAACCGCTATTCGATCGCCGACATCCATCTCTTCCGCCTCTACTGGCGCATCCGCGATGCGCTCGAGCCCCAGAAGGGCGGGTACGACAACATCGAAGCCCACTACCAGCGCGTGATGGCGCGGCCGGCGGTCAAGAAGACCATCGAGATCGAACAGAAGATCGGCTACTCGCTGCCGCGGTAGGGCATCCGGCGGCAGCCTGGCGCCACACACCACCTCACCCTGAGGAGCCGTGCGAAGCACGGCGTCTCGAAGGGTGGGGCACGGTCTCGTTGTTGCCGACCCTTCGAGACGCGGCCTGCGGCGGCTCCTCAGGGTGAGGTGTTGGTGGCGCGGCGGCAATCAAACGATCCCTCATGCGTGATCGCCATTGTCTGCGATATCTCTCCAGTTGTCAATAACATAGGTATTTTTTGATTACCAAAGTAACCGAACAATTTTTGCGTACCAGTCGACGCCAAAAACCGCAAATGCAAGCAGTGCCGTCACAAGCACTGGTAATGGCGCGCCCCTGAGGTCGTGCCAATAGCATTCCTAGGAGCAATTAATGCGCCGTCTTGGCGGCCAGTACGTAAGCCCGGAAGGTTCGGTCGATCGAATCGCGAACGGGGCGCCACTCTTGTTGTAAGCTCGCCGGATGTCGCGCTCGCGAGAGACACATCCTTTGCAGCTGAACACGAGGCAAATCGAGGCCTTTCGGGCCGTCATGCTGACGGGCAGCATGACGAATGCCGCGGAATTCCTCCGCATCACTCAGCCGGCGGTGAGCCGTCTGGTGAAGGATCTCGAAACGCATCTGAAATTCCGGCTGTTTCGCCGCGCCGGCAACCGCCTTATTCCGACGCACGAAGGCACGACCCTCTTTGCCGAAGTCGACAGGTTCTATGTCGGAATCGATCGGATCGCGAAGATCGCCAGCGACCTTCAGCACGCGAAGGCGGGCTCGCTGCGTGTCGCGTCGATCAGCGCCCTTTCGCTGAGTTGCATCACAGAGGCGATCAAGCTGTTTCACATCGACCGGCCGGCGGTCAGCGTGATGCATGAAAGCCTGAACACGCGCTTGATCCTGGAACTCGTCGCCGGGCGTCATTTCGATATCGGCTTTGCCGACGCCAGCGGGGAGTTTCCCGGCGTCGATCTGACCCCTTTGCCGCCGGTCGAGGCTGTCTGCGTCTTGCCGCCGAATCACCCCGTCGCACGGAAGCAATCCATCGGCCCGGACGATCTCCGGGATCTGCCGTTCATCTCTCTCGGCAAGAGCAGTACCTTTCGTCTCAAGGTCGACCGGCTGTTCAACGACGCGCGAATTCCCCGCCAGGAAATCCTCGAAACCACACTGGCCGGGAGCGCCATTGCGCTCGTGGCATCCGGCCTCGGGGTTTCCATCGTCGATCCCTTCTCGGTGTCCACTCTGCGCGGTCGGCGATTTGTCGTTCGGCCGTTCAGGCCCCGTCTCACCTTCGATGTCGTGGCTGTCACGCCGAGCCACCATCAGAGCTCGAAATTGTGCAGCGAGTTCTCCGGCATCATGAGGCGTCTGTTCAAATCGATGCGGGCGACCCCTGTCGCCGATCGCGTTCCGTCCTAGGGCCGTCCTAGGCGGGTCGGCGTCCGGCGATTCCTCATAATGTTTCGTTATCGAGGCAGCACACGGCCTGTAGTTGAGGCCATGCAAGAACTTGTCGCCTATGGTCGGGCCTTCTGCCTGGCAGTTGTCGACTGCCCAGGCCCGCAGGAGCCTCGACCTTGTCGAACATTCGTTAGAGTTCACCCATGAGAAATGTCCCGCCTCGCCGAATGAAGCTTGGGTTCAACATCGTCGCCAACGGCGCCCACGTCGCCGGCTGGCGGATGCCCGGCGCCGATGCCAACGCCGCCATGAACATCAAGCTGTGGAAGGAGATGGCGCGCGCTGTCGAGCGCGCCCGAATTCACTTCATGTTCTGGGCCGACGGCATCGCGGTACGTCACTCCGCGCGCGACGACGACGAGCTGTCGTTCAACCCCCGCATCGACGTGTTCGAGCCGCTGACCGTGATCGGCGCGCTGGCCGCGGTGACCGAGCGGCTGGGCTTCGTCGCCAGCGCGTCGACCACCTACAACGAGCCCTATCACGTCGCCCGCAAGTTCGCCTCGCTCGACTACGTCTCCGAGGGTCGCGTCGGCTGGAATGTGGTGACGTCGTGGAGTGAACAGGAGGCGTACAATTTCGGCCTGGACGAGCATGTCGAGCACGGCAAGCGCTATCGCCGCGCCGAGGAGTTCGTCGATGTCGTGTTCGGCCTGTGGGACAGCTGGGAGGACGACGCCTTCATCCGCGACAAGCAGAGCGGCCGCTATTTCGACCCGGCCAAGCTGCACACGCTGAACCACAAGGGCGCGATCCTGAGTGTCAAAGGCCCGCTCAACGTCGCGCGGCCCGTCCAGGGCTACCCGGTGATCGCGCAGGCCGGCTCCTCGGGGCCCGGTCAGGATCTCGGCGCGCGTATCGCCGACCTGATCTACACGCAGCACAAGACCAAGGACAGCGCGACGGCCTTCTACAAGAGCGTGAAGGACCATGGCGCCAGAGCGGGCCGCGACCCGGACTCGATGCTCGTCATGCCCGGAATCCTGCCCGTGCTCGGGCGAACCAAAGCCGAAGCGGAGGACAAGTTCGCACGGATGCAGGACATGGTGCATCCGCGCGTCGGCCTGCCGATGCTGGCGGAAGTGTTCGGCGATCTGTCGAAGCACGATCTCGATGGCCCGTTGCCGCCGCCGCTCCCGGGCAGCAACTCGGTCAAGAGCGCCTACGACAAGCTGGTCGATCTCGGCCGCCAGCCCGGCATGACCATCCGCAAGCTCTACCAGAGCCAGGCCGGTGCCTCGGGCCATTGCGTCTTCGTCGGCACGCCGGCCGAAACCGCCGATCTGATGCAGGACTGGTTCGAAAGCCGCGGCTGCGACGGCTGGAACCTGATCCCGCCCTTTATGCCGGGACCGGCGATGGAGTGCCTCGACTGGTTGGTGCCGGAATTGCAACGGCGTGGGCTGGCGCAAACCGAATACGAGGGCGATGGTACCCTGCGCGGCAGCCTGGGACTGGCCCGCCCGACCTTCCACAGCCGCGGCGCGCACGCCCGCGAAAACGGCACTTTCATCGGAGACCCTCGCTCATGAAGACTTCCGTCCGCCTCCTGCTTTCCCTGCTCGCGTGCTTGGCGCTGCCCGCCTACGCCCAGCAACCCGGGCCTCAAGCCGGTGCGGACCCCGCGTTGACCCAACAGCCCGATCCGGCGCTGGTGAAGATGGTGCCGTCCGACATGGCAGGGAAATCCTTCACGCTGGCGGTGGCGCTGGGCTCGCCGCCTGACGATTTTCGCAACGAGAAGGGCGAGATCGCCGGCTGGGAGATCGACATCCTGCGCGCTGCGACGCAATCGCTCGGGCTCGG
This sequence comes from Reyranella sp., assembly GCA_016780605.1. Taxonomy (GTDB): domain Bacteria; phylum Pseudomonadota; class Alphaproteobacteria; order Reyranellales; family Reyranellaceae; genus Reyranella. Next base: position 1,909 of record JADHLS010000429.1, on the reverse strand, counting down.
CCTGGAGCTCCGGCCCACCACCTTCGACACCCTGATCCCTGGCCTGCAGGCCAAGCGCTTCGACGGGGCGACCGGCCAGATGGGCGTCACCGTGGTGCGGCTGAAGGTGATCGACATGGTGGGCATGCTGACCAGCAACGAGCTGTTCGCCGCCTACGCCGACAGCAAGATCGAGGTGAAGACGCTCGACGATCTCTGCGGCCTGACGGTCGCCACCACGCGCGGCTCGCGCGAGATGGTGTTCGCCGAGGAGCACCAGCCGAAATGCGCCGCGGCCGGCAAGAAGCCGATCAACGCGCTCGCCTTCAGCGACGGCAACGGAGCGGCCGAGGCGATGATGAGCCGCCGGGCCGACCTGTTCTGGCTGGGCTCGACCGCCGTCAGCTACTTCGTCGCGCAATCCAAGGGCAAGACCAAGGTCGTCGGCAGCTACACCGACACGTCCTATATCGGCGTGGCGCTGCCCAAGGGCTCGACGATGGCGGCGCCGCTGCAGGCGGCGATCCAGCACCTGATCGACAACGGCACCTACACCAAGATCGTCACCAAGTGGGGCCTCGAAAAGGGCGCGATCACGCACGCGCCGCTCAACCCGACGAACGTCGAGAAATGAAGCAGGGCGAGCCTGCATCGGAGCAGCCGATGCAGGTGATCCCGCTCCGCCGGCCCTGGACCTGGGCGGCGAGCGCGCTGGTCGTGCTGATCGCGGCGGCGGGGGCCTGGAGCGTCGCCACCAATCCCGCCTTCGGCTGGCCGGTCGTGGCGCAGTACCTGTTAGACGAGCAGATCCTGGCCGGGCTCGGCCGCACGCTGCAGCTCACGGTCGCGGCCATGCTGCTCGGCTTGGTCCTGGGCACGGCGCTCGCGATCATGCGGCTGTCCGACAACAGGCTGCTGTCCACCCTGAGCTGGCTTTACATCTGGTTCTTCCGCAGCGTGCCTGTGCTGGTACAGCTGATCTTCTGGTACAATTTCGGCGCCCTCTACGCGCACATCACGCTCGCGATCCCATGGGGACCGGTGCTCTACAGCGCCTCGACCAACAGCGTGATCACGCCGCTCACCGCGGCGCTCGCCGGCCTCGGCCTGGCACAGGCCGCGTACACCGCCGAGGTGATCCGGGCCGGCATATTGTCGGTGCCGCGCGGCCAGACCCGCGCCGCCAAGGCGCTGGGCATGGGACCGGCGACGATCTTCATCCGCATCGTCTTCCCGCAGGCCATGCGGGTGATCATCCCGCCCGTGGGCAACGAGGTGATCTCGATGGTGAAGGGCACTTCGCTGGTCAGCGTCATCGCCATGGCTGACCTGCTCTATACTGCACAGCTGATCTACGCCCGCACCTACGAGACCATTCCACTCCTGATCGTGGCCTCGCTCTGGTACCTCGTCGTGGTCTCGATCCTGTCCGTCGGCCAACACGCTCTGGAGCGACACTACGGCCGCGGCGCATGACCGAACCGATGGTGCGCATTCGCGGACTGCGCAAGAGCTTCGGCGCGAAGGAAGTTCTGGGCGGCATAGACATGGACGTCCAGGCCGGCTCGGTGATGTGCATCATCGGCCCGTCCGGCTCGGGCAAGAGCACGCTGCTCTCGTGCATCAACCATCTCGAGCGCATCGACGGCGGCCGGATCTGGGTCGGCGGCGAGCTGATGGGCTATCGCGAGCATGCCGGCAAGCTCTACGAATTGCCCGAGCGCAAAGTGGCGAAGATGCGCGCCCGCATCGGCATGGTGTTCCAGCACTTCAACCTCTTCCCGCACATGACGGCGCTGCAGAACATCATCGAGGCGCCGATGCGCGTGAAGCGCGAGAAGCCCGCCGTGGCCCGCGCCAAGGCGATGGCGCTGCTGGAGCGCGTCGGCCTCGCCGACCGGGCCGGCGCCTATCCCTCGCAACTGTCCGG
>JADHLS010000428.1 GCA_016780605.1 Reyranella sp. | reverse complement strand
AACGCCTCCCACCCGCCGGTACCTCGAACGTGCCAGTCTCCTTTCCTTGGGAATCGAATACCGGTCGGACGTTGAGGCTCTGGAGGAGCCCGCGTCGGGCGATGTCCTCGGCCAACTCCTCGATCGAGAGGCCAGCCTTCACGCGCCTGACGTTCGACTGGCTGAGAAGGAGCTTGTTGAAGGGAATGTCGCGCGAGCTGCTGAGCGTGATCTTCTGTACAGTCTTGGCCATGTCGGTCACTCCGTGACGGATGGCCGAGAGACCTCTCTCGACCTCCAAATCCGTCATGGAACTCGGCACGGCCCTCTCACTCTCGCTCACCAGGCCTGCATGGCAACGACAAGGGCTCTTGATCCATCGTGCGACGTAGCGACAGCAAAGGCAACGCGAGGGGTGCGCGGCGGATTGGGCCGAATCAGTCTGCCGACACATCCATTTGCCATGCCGATCGCGGGGCAATCGGGTGATTGCGAATAGGCACGGCGGAGCGGGCGAAGTTTAGCCCGCAACGACTACCCCTCGGCATCCTATAGGGGCCGGCAACAACTATCGGCGAGCTTCCCGAGCGCTTGACGGAGATCAAGGCGCTCAAAGAGAGGCCTGTGATTGTCCCGTGGTGGCATGGAGCGGTGGATCTGGATCGACCTGCCGGTCGATAGCCGCGCCGCAGTCGGACTAGCGTGACGGGTGGCTGAACCTCGTGGCAGGCAGATGATGAAGCTCTCGAATGCCATTTATGGCGCGGCAAGCACGGCTGTGGCCGTGCTGCCGAGTTGCGCGTGGGCGCAGGGGTCGTCGGACGCCGACAGATACGGCCCGCACATGATGTGGTGGGGCGGCGGGTGGTACGGGATGATTTTCGGTCCACTATTCATGATCCTCGTGCTGGCGGTGATCATTGCCGTCGCCGTGCTTCTCGTACGCTGGCTCGGCGGACCGTGGCACGGCAGCGCATGGAATCAGGCGCCGCCGGGCCGCACGCCGCTCGACATCCTCAAGGAGCGGTTCGCCCGCGGTGAGATCGACAAGCAAGAGTTCGAGGAACGCCGGCGCGCGCTGGGTGACTGATCGACGCGCTGCAGCAGCAGGAGCGAGGGCCAATGAAAACGCTGTTCATCCTCAACGATCCGCCCTACGGCAGCGAGCGCTGCTACAATGCGCTTCGTCTTGTCCACGCTCTCCTCAAGAAGGATCCGCAGGCCGCGATCACGATCTTTCTAATGGCTGATGCGGTCGTTGCCGCGAAGACCGCCCAGAAGACGCCGGACGGCTACTACAATGTCGAACGCATGCTGAAGCGGGTGCTTGTCGGCAAGGGGCAGGTCCTCTTGTGCGGAACCTGCATGGACGCGCGCGGCCTGACCGAAGCCGAGATAATGGCGGGGGCGCGGCGCAGCACCATGGACGAGCTGGCCGCCGCCACGGTGGAGGCCGATAAGGTGCTGGTGTTCTGACCGTTCGGGAACGGAGGCCTCACGCGTGGCATCGATCTACCTCGACGACAATGCCAGCACGCCGAATTGATCCCGCACGCCAGGGACAGCGTAGTTGGGGGAAGGATCGTGCCAATGAAGCTCTGCTGCAACTTGCTCGACTGATCGATCGTCAGTTGGCTCGCCAAGCACGCAATTCATCCAGCCAAGGCGGGCAGCCAGAAGAAGTACGCATTGAGCATATGAAGGCCCGATAAGATCAGGACGATGCCGCCGGCAGTCTCGAACACACGTCGATAGCTATCAAGGCCGCGCAAATTCTCGAGCCAACCAATGCTGACGGCACCTATGGCTACCGGCAACGCTCGTCCCGCGGCGAAGGCGAGCAAGAGCACTGCGCCAACCCAGGGAGACGCCAATCCCACCGTCGCCCCGAGAAGAACCACAAGTGCGGGCGTGCAGATCGGACAGATTGCGACCGAAAATACCGCACCCAGTACGAAGGCACTCCAAGCGGCCGAAGGCCGACTTGCTTTCAAAACAAAGGCCGGGAGTGGCACACGTATCCAGCCACCCCACATCAGACCGAGGACAATGAGCAAGGGCCCTAGTATGAGCCCCCACTCGCGGCCCAGCAGGTCCGACACCCATCCACCTCCCAGCCCTGCGACAAACCCCATGGCAGCGTGGATGACAAGCATGCCGACGATGAACATCGTGCCGAACAAGATGGCCTGCTTCTTCTCGCGAGCCTTCGTAACATAGGCAAGCGACACCGGAATGGAGGCCATAGCAACGGGATTGAAGCTGAAGAGGAGGCCTGCCAGGAATCCCACGCCGACCGCTGCCAAATCGGCATGGGCGACTGCCTGCTGAAGAGCCCCGGGCTCCATCTCACCTCTGCGTCGGAGCACGGCGCAGAAGCGCCGAGCAAAGTTGCCGAGGACTAGGCAGCGCTGAGAATACGAGCTCGCCGTCGATCACGATGGCGGGCAGCGACAGCACGCCGCGCTCGACGGCATAGTCCATCTCGTCGAGCACATTGATTTCCCGCCATTCAACGTCCGATCGCGCCGCCGTCGCTGCAGCTTTCAGGTCGTCTCGTGCCGCCGCGCAGCGCTCGCAGCCCGGGGCATGGAACAGTTCGACCTTCATCGGCTAATGCGCTCTGTCCGCCGTCTGATCCAAGGCCGCCAGGATCGTACATTCAGCCACCGGCCGGCCCTGACGGGTACAGTCGGCAATGAGCCGATCCAGGGCCTTCGACATCGCTTTCATGGCCTTGATCTTGTGTTCGAGCTGAAGCTTCTTCTCGATCGCCTGCTTGCGGACATCGTCGCAGCAGGCGCGATCGCTGGCGCGCAGCGCCAAAAGGTCCCGGATTTCGGCCAACGTGAAGCCGCAGTGCTGCGCCTGCTTGATGAAGCGAAGGCGCCTTAGCGAGTCCTGGTCATACAGGCGATAGCCGTTTGCACCCCTTTCGACGGGCGCGATCAGGCCCTCCTCCTCGTAATACCGCAAGGTATCGGCGCTGATTGCCGCCAGGGCCGCGAGCTTGCCGATCGTCAACATTGGCGACCTCCCGGGAAAGTCTAGACCTTGGAGTATACCCCAAGGTCAAAGGCTAAGTGGTGTCGCTTGCCTTCATGCTCCCTGCGGCAAGGCGGCGGCAATGGGCCTGCCGACGCTTCGGATCGCGTCGAAGAAGAGACGCGGATTGCCCCAGAGCGAGTTGATGAAGATTGCCGTGACGCTCACTGCCATCGCAACCATGGCCCAGATCGGATGAATAAGGCCCGTCGCGGCGAGCGGAATGCCGCCGCCGTTGAACAAGAAGGCCAGGACGACGTTCTGAACCATCTTTCGATAGCTGCGGGCGCTGATGTCCCGCGCCTCGGCGAGCGCGGTCAGCCGATTGGACAGGATGATGATGTCGGCCGATTCCAGGGCGATGTCGGTACCACCGCCCATGGCAATGCCGATGTCGGCCTGCATCAGGGCGGGCGCATCGTTGATGCCGTCGCCGACCACCGCCACGCGGGCACAGGCTTGGAGGCGGCGTACGAGCGCAGCCTTGTCCTGCGGAAGGACGCCTGCATGCACCTCGTCGATGCCGACTTCCCGACCAATGCGCTGTGCCGCCCGCTCGTTGTCCCCGGTGACCAGAACCATCGAGAGCCCGGCCTTGCGCAAGGTGGCAACGGCCGCGATGGCGTCCGGCCTAAGCGAGTCGCCCACGGCGACGATGCCCAGCAGGCGTCCCTCTTTCGTCACGGCGACAACGGTGCGGCCGGCCGCTTCGAGGAGCTCTGTCCTCGCCTGAAGGGCACCTAGGGCAACGTTTCGCTCCGCCATGAAGCGTGGGCTGCCAACCACGACCTCGGCGTCGCCAATCTGGGCGATGACGCCGCGTCCGGGGAATGCCTGGAAGGAGGCGACATCCGGCGGTGTGATCGAACGCTCAAAGGCGGCTTTGACAAGCGCCTGGGCGAGCGGATGTTCCGATCGGGCTTCTGCGGCAGCGGCCACTGCGATAAGCTCTCGCTCCTTTCCCTCCAGAGCTTCGATCTCTCGCACCTTGGGACGGCCCTCGGTCAAGGTCCCCGTCTTGTCGAGCACGATCGTCCTGACCAAACGAAACCCCTGAAAGGCCTCGCCCGTGCGCATGAGGACGCCACGCTCCGCAGCCTGGCCTGCGCCGCGAACGATGGAAAGCGGCGCCGAAATACCGACAGCACAGGGATAACCCATGACCAGTACACTGAGGCCGGCAAAAACGGCGCGTTCTACGTCGGCGTGTCCGGTACTCAGCCAGGAGCCAATCAACCAGCCGACGACGGCCATCGCCGCAACGATCAGGACGGTCGGCGTGTAGATTCGAAGCACGCGATCGACGAGATGGAGAATACCGGGCTTCAGCGCCCGTGCATCCTCGACGTGGTGGATGACCTGTTGGAGGAAGCTGCCTTCGCCTACGGCGGTCGTGTTCACCAGGAGCGTGCCGGTGCCGTTGATTGATCCGCCCATGACCGCATCGCCCTCGCGCTTCTCGACCGGCAGGGATTCGCCGGTCACCAGCGATTGGTCGACACCGGAATGGCCGCCGACCACGACGCCATCGGTCGGAATGCGTTCGCCAGGGCGGATGCGGACATGATCACCGACTTTCACCTCCTCGATCGGCACTTCCAGCTCCTGGCCATCGCGCACGACCCGAGCGGTCCTTGGTCGAAGGTCGAGCAGCCGCTTCACCGCCTGCGAGCTGCGCGTCTTGACGATCAGGGACAGCCACTCCGAGAAGATGTGGTAAGTGCCGACCATCACCGACACTGAAAAGAAGGCGGCAGTCGGATAATCCGGCCGGTCCAGGACCAGGCCGATGACACCGCCTGCGATGCCGGCAAAGGCGCCGATCTCGAGCAGGACATGTTGATTGAGGATGCCGCGTCGCAACGCCTGAAAGGCCATGCGCTGGATGTGATGGCCGACGCCGAAGACGAGGCCGAGCGCGAGGGCGCCAGAGAGCCAAGGCGCAGCCGACGTCAAGTATCCGGCGAGATTCAAGTAAAGCAGTGAGAGTGCCATGACCGTAAGGCCAATCGCGGCACCGGCAGCTGCCCAAAGGCCCGTCGATCGCAGGACAAGGAACACGAAGGCGCCGAGGCTGAGGCAAACCAGCGCCGGCAGGAAGCCGATCCATCCGACTGTGGGGTCGGCAATGATCGGAATCGTCGCGACCGTGAGGACGACGGCGAGCACAAATCGTCGCGCTTCGTGGACCAGGTCGCGCTCCTCCTCCTCGAAGGCCCTGAGCTTGCGAGGATCGGAGATCGTGTAACCGATGTCCTTCAAGGTCTGCAGCAGCCGCTCGGGCCGGGCAACGGCAGGATCATATTCAACGAGCGCCTGCTCATGCGTGAGACTGACGGCGACCTTGTCGACGCCAGGCATGCGGCCAAGCGCCTTCTCGATCGTACCGGTGCAGAGCGAGCAATGAAGGCCACCGATGCGAGCACGGATCTTCCGACGATCTGGGCGGCTTGCTGGCTCGTCGCTCCATGGTTGGAAGGCTGCCGACATGCTCTCTGCGATGCTCAT
>JADHLS010000427.1 GCA_016780605.1 Reyranella sp. | reverse complement strand
GACCTGCGCCTTGAGCCCGCCCTCCTTCAGGGTCTTGATCGGCTCGCCCTCGATCTCGGGCACCAGCCGCTCGCCGCGCTCGCGCAGGTAGCCCTGGCGCGCCAGCACCGAGGCGCGGCCATCGGGGTTGAGCTCGGCGAAGGCCAGCTCCTCGAGCTCGCGCTTGACCTTCTCCATGCCGATGCGCGAGGCGAGCGGCGCGTAGAGGTCCATGGTCTCGAGCGCGATGCGCCGCCGCCGCGCCGGATCCTTGATATGACGCAGCGTGCGCATGTTGTGCAGCCGGTCGGCGAGCTTCACCAGCAGGACGCGGATGTCGGACGACATCGCCAGAACGAGCTTGCGCAGGTTCTCGGCTTCCTTGGTGCTCTCGGACTGGACTTCCAGCCGGCTGAGCTTGGTAACGCCGTCGACCAGACGGGCGACATTCTCGCCGAACAGGCCCGCGATCTCCTCGCGGGTGGCGTCGGTGTCCTCGATGGTGTCGTGCAGCAGCCCGGTCACGATCGACGAGGTGTCGAGCTTCATCTCCGCCAAGATGCCGGCCACCTCGACGGGATGGGAGAAATAGGGGTCGCCCGAGGCGCGCAGCTGGGTGCCGTGCTTCTTCAGGCCGTAGACATAGGCGCGGTTCAGCATGTCCTCGTCCGCATCCGGATCGTAAGACTGCACGCGCTCAACGAGTTCGAACTGACGAATCATGGCAATCGTCCATTATATGGGGACGATTGCGCTCACTCCATGCTGATTGCGCGAATAGCTGGACTCAATCCAGCTAATGCCGGCCAGCTAATGGCGCGAGGCCCTACTCGACGATGTCGTCTTCCTCGGCCATCGGCAGAGCCTTGGGCTGCGCCGCTTCGGCGCCGCCCTGGGCCAGTGCCGCCGCGAGCTCCTGCTCAAGCTCGGCCATCTCGTTGACCTCTTCGGGCTTGTCGATGTCGGCATGCTTCTGCATGCCCGAGATCAGCGAGTCCTTCAGCACAGCCTGGTCGAGCTTGGTCTCGGCGATCTCGCGCAGCGCCACGACGGGGTTCTTGTCGCGGTCGCGATCGAGCGTGATCTGGGCGCCGGCCGAGATGTCGCGCGCGCGCTGGGCGGCAAACATGACGAGCTCGAAACGGTTAGGCACCTGCACGATGCAGTCTTCTACGGTGACGCGGGCCATACGGACCTCAGATTTCCCGGGAGCGGGCGGTTATACGCGGACGGGCCTGAAAAACAACCCCTCATCATATGGGTGCCCCTCACATCCGCTCAATCACTTGGTCCGCCGGCAGACCTGCCAGCAGGGCCCGGATCGAGGCGCCGGTGCGAGGATGACGCCAAGTGGGGGCGAGGTCGGCCAGGGGGCGGATGACGAAAGCGCGGCCCTCCAGGCGAGGATGCGGCAGGGTCGCTTTCCCCGGGCCGCCGGCGGCCAATTCTCGATGATAATCAAGGAGATCGAGGTCGATCAGGCGGGCGGCGTTGGGCACGGACCGGACCCGACCGAAGGCCGCCTCGACCTCGTGCAGGAGGCCCAGCAGCCGGTCGGCGCCCAAGTCCGTCGCGACCTCGGCTACGGCATTGACGTACCAGGGCTGGTCCGAGGCCGGCACTGGCGCCGTGCGGTACCAGGGCGACACCCGCCGCACCGCGACGCCGCGGCGTTCCAATTCCTCAAGGGCCGCCTCCAAAACACGTTTGGGAGGGCCATATTCCGGATGGTCGAGATTGGCCCCCAAGGCAATGTAGATCGGTGACTGTCCGGTGTTTTCCACCAGCAAACTCCTGCAAGCCCTTGTGATTTATGGGATAATGGCCTAAACTTAAGACGTTGCGGGAGGGGTGTGGGTTACTTAACTCCTGCGGCTACATAATTTTTTTCGCTCCCTCTGCGCATATTCCTAAAAAGGATTAAGGCCATGAAAGGCAATTTCTACGAGAACGAGCGCGTGGCGCTCTTCATCGACGGCGCCAACCTCTACTCCGCTGCCCGCGCGCTGGGCTTCGACATCGACTATCGCCGCCTGCTCAAGGTGTTCCGCGAGAAGGGTCGGCTGGTCCGCGCCTATTACTACACCGCCCTGGTTGAGGATCAGGAGTACTCGCCGATCCGGCCGCTGATCGATTGGCTGGACTACAACGGCTACACCATGGTCACCAAGCCGACCAAGGAATTCACCGACGCCATGGGCCGCCGCAAGATCAAGGGCAACATGGACATCGAGCTCGCCATCGACGTGCTCGAGATGGCCGATCACCTCGACCATGTGATCCTGTTCTCCGGCGACGGCGACTTCCGCCGCCTAGTCGAGGCAGTTCAGCGCAAGGGCCTGCGCGTCTCGGTGGTCAGCACCATCAAGTCCTCGCCGCCGATGGTGGCCGACGAGCTGCGCCGCCAGGCCGACGACTTCATCGAGCTCTCCGAGCTCGCGCCGCTGATCGCGCGCAATCCGTCGGAGCGCCCGCAGCGGCCGGCTGTCGCCAACGGCGATCTCGGCGAGGAAGCCCCCGAGCACCTGATGCGGACGGCCTAATCGTCTGTGGCTGCCGAGCGTTTCAACGAGCCGCCCCTCGACTGTCCGCGTTGCCCCCGGCTCGTCGCCTTCCGGCACGAGCTTCAGGGCGAATATCCCGACTGGAAGAATGCGCCGGTCCGCTCGTTCGGCCATCTCGACGCGCGCCTGCTGATCGTGGGGCTGGCGCCCGGCATGCGCGGCGCCAACCGCACCGGCCGGCCCTTCACCGGCGACTATGCCGGCGACCTCTTGTACTCGACGCTGCTGACGTTCGGCTTTGCCCAGGGCATCTACAAGGCCGATCCCAACGACGGCCTGCGTCTGGTCGACGCGCGCATCGCCAACGCCGTGCGCTGCCTGCCGCCCGAGAACAAGCCGCTGCCCGTCGAGTTCACCAACTGCCGGCCGTTCCTGCAGGCCGAAATCGCGGTGATGCCCGAGCTCAAGGTCATCGTTGCCCTGGGCAAGGGCGCGCACGACCAAGTGCTGCGCGCACTGACGGTGCGCCCGGCGGGCAGCTATCCCTTCATCCACGGGCGATTGCACAGCCTGCCGACGGGCCTGACGCTCGCCGATAGCTACCACTGCTCCCGCTACAACACGAATACCGGCCGCCTGACGACGGAGATGTTCCACCAGGTGTTCGAGAGCGTCCGAAAGGCGCTCAAGTAACTTAAGGGAGCGCCTTTTCGATCGCCTCGGTGATCTCGCTCGACCCCGGGCGCACGCGGCTTGGCCAGGCGCCCTGCAGGCTGCCGTCCTTGCCGATCAGGTACTTGTGGAAGTTCCACTTGGGCGCCGCTCCCTCGCCCGCCTCCTTGGCGATCCATTGATAGAGTGCGTGCGCGTCGGGCCCGATCACCTTCTGCTTCGAGGTGAGCGGAAACTTCACGCCGTACATGGTCTCGCAGAACTTGGCGATCTCGGGCTCGGTGCGCGGCTCCTGGGCGCCGAAATCGTTCGACGGCACGCCCAGCACCACCAGGCCCCTCGGCCCATAAGTCTCGTGCAGCTTCTCGAGGTCGGTGTATTGCGGCGTGAACCCGCAATAGGAGGCGACATTCACCAGCAGCACCGGCTTTCCGGCAAAGCCCTTCATGTCGAGCGGCTTGTTGTCGATGGTGGTGAAGGTGAAGTCATGCGCCGATGCCATTTTCAAGCCTCCGTGTAGAACCTCATGCTGAGGAGGCCGCGAAGCGGCCGTCTCGAAGCATGGGCAACAAACAATGTGCTCGTGCCAACCCTTCGAGACGCCGCGCTCACGCGCGGCTCCTCAGGGTGAGGCTGCCTATTCTTCGTCATACCTCTGCTCGAGCCACGGGTCGCCGTAGTTGTGATAGCCACGGACTTCCCAGAAGCCGGGCTTGTCGTGCACCGAGAATTCGATGCGCTTGATCCATTTGGCGCTCTTCCAGAAGTAGAGCCTGGGAATCACCACGCGCAGCGGCCCGCCATGCTCGCGGCTGATCGGCTCTCCGTTCCAGCTCCAGGCCAGCAGCACGTCCTCGGCCGAGAAGTCGGCGAGCGGCACGTTGGTGGTGTAGGTGTCGTAGGAGTGGAAGATGACGTGCTGCGCCACCGCCTTGGGCTGCACGATCTTCAGCAGATCGCGGGCACTCACGCCTTCCCACTTGTTGTCGTAGCGCGACCACGCCGTGACGCAATGGATGTCGGTGGTGAGCGTGGTCTTGGGAAGGTCGGTGAACTCGCCCCATTTCCAGGTCACGGGGTTCTCGACCTCGCCGTCGACGAACAAGCGCCAAGCATGGGTCGGGATCTCGGGCTGGATGCCGAGATCGAGCACCGGCCAGTTCTCGACCTGGCGCTGGCCCGGCGGCAGGCGTTGCGAATGGGCCGCCGTCTTGCCCGTCAGCAGACGGCCGCTCTCGGCCCATTTCTGCTTGCTGTCGATGAGCTTGTTCTTGAGCTTGCCGAACAGGGTGACGTCGTCGTCGGACATACGCTTGCCTCAGCTAGATCGACCGGCCCGCCTTCTCCCAATATGGGGCGCGGAGCTTGCGTTTGAAGATCTTGCCCGAATCCTCACGCGGCAGGGCAGCGCTGAATTCGACGATCCTGGGCACCTTGTAGCGGGCCAGGTGCTCGCCGAGATAGCCGCGGACGGCCGTGGCATCGATCGCCGCGCCGTTCTGCGGCTCGACATGGGCGCAGATCTGCTCGCCGAACTCATCGTCTGGAATGCCGAACACGGCGCAGTCGCGCACGCCGGGCATCTGGATCAGCACTGATTCGATCTCGGCCGGGTAGATGTTGACGCCGCCCGAGATGATCATGTCGCGCTTGCGATCGCACAGGAAAACGTAGCCGTCGGGATCCTGGTAGCCGACGTCGCCCACCGTCACGAGATCGCCCAGCGCGATCTCGCGGCGCTTGGCATCGTCGTTGTTGTAGGTGAATTCCGCCGAGTGGGGTCCGCGGACATAGATCTCGCCGACCTCGCCCTGCTTCACGTCGCGGCCCTCGGCATCGACGATGCGCAAAATGGCGCCATCGACGACGTGGCCCACGGTGCCGGGCTTGGCGAGCGCTTCGCGCGAATCGTGCCACATCACGATGCCGGTCTCGGTGGCGCCGTAGTATTCGTTGATGACGGGGCCCCACCACTCGATCATCTGGCGCTTCACCGCCGGCGCGCAGGGCGCGGCGCCATGGGTGACCCAGCGCAGCGAGGCGAGATCGTAGCGGCGCTTCACCTCTTCGGGCAGGCGCAGCAGGCGCACGAACATCGTGGGCACGATGTGCATGTGGCTGACCTTGTGCCGATCGATCAACCTCAGCATGTCCTCGGCGTCGAAGCGCGGCTGCAGCACCATGTTGAGCCCGAGCCGCGCGCTGCCCATGCCGTAGGCGGCGGGAGCCGAGTGGTACATCGGCCCGTTCATCATCACCACGATCGAGGGATCGGCCTTGATGCCCCAGTACTTGCCGGCCTCGCCGGCGGCGAGTTGCTGCAGCTCGGGGGTAGCGGGGGCGCGGCGCACGCCCTTCGGCCGGCCCGTGGTGCCGGAGGTGTAGATCA
>JADHLS010000426.1 GCA_016780605.1 Reyranella sp. | reverse complement strand
CTCGACGCTGGTAGTGGCGGCGTAGTCTTTGAAGGGAGCGCGGAACCAGCGTCCACACCGGATCGAGCACGCGCAGGCGCCGGCCGTGCAGCATCGTCAGGCGCTCGCGATAGCCCAGCACCTGGATCTCGAGCACCTCCTCGAATTCCGGCGGCAGTTCGTCGGGCTCCAGCACCGGCAGAAGCCGAACGGGCTGGTCTGCATCGTAAAGCTCGGCACCTGCCCGCGCCTCGTTGATACGCAGGCGGAGAAGATTGGCCAGGACTGCACTCGCGTTCATAGGCTCCTCCTTGGGCCTCGTCGCGAGCGATATGGGCCGACCCTGCCGCCGACTTATGTGGGTTTGCCCACACTGCACGGAATCCGCGGAAAATAGTGGATTCCGCTGTGATGGCGGTCACACGTAGCCCGGTCCCTCGATCACCGGATGGGCCAACAGGAACTTTTCGTCGATTTCCACGCCGATCCCGGGCCCGTCCAGCGGGCGCACGCATCCGTCCTTGCCGATCTTCCACGGCTCGCTGCCGAGCTCGTCGCGGAACTTGTTGGCCACGGAAAGGTCCGCCTCGAAATAGCCACCGTTGTCGATCGAGGCAAGGAAGTGGATCGAGACGGCATGGTTGAGGCCGGTCATCGAGCTGTGCGGATGGACCGGCAGCTTCCACATCGAGGCGGCGGCGGCGATGCGCTGGACCTCGGTGATGCCGCCGCTCTTGGAAAGGTCGGGCTGCAGGATGCTGATGACGCCGTCCTCGATCAGGCGATGGAACTCGAAGCGCGTGTAGTGGTTTTCGCCGGCTGCGAGCGGCGTGCGGCCGAAGCTCCTGGCCATGGCGTAGGAACGATGATCGTGCGCCGGGAACGGCTCCTCCAGCCAGCCGATATCGAGCTCGTCCATCGCCGGCATGACGCGGCGCGCGTCGGCGACGCTGTAGCCGGTGTTGGCGTCGGTCAGGATGGCGATGTCGGGGAAGCGGCGGCGGATCGCCGTCATGCGCGCGATATCGTTCGCGACCGTGTCACCGATGCGCAGCTTCAGCGCGCGATAGCCCATCTCGACCATGGGCTCGGCCTCGGCAACCAGCGACGGCGGCTCCTGATAACCCAGCGAGATGCCGCAGGCATAGGCCGGCACCGGCTTGGGCGAACCGCCCAGCAGCTTGTAGAGCGGCCAGCCCGCGGCCTTGCCCTTGATGTCCCACAGCGCCTGGTCGATGCCGCTCATCGCCATGGCGGTGGCCGCGCCCATGCCGTGGCTGCCGAGCTGGAACTTGTAGATCCGGGCCCAGATGCCGACGGTGTCGGTCGCGTCCATGCCGACCACGAAGCCTTTCAGCGTGGTGTTGATCAGGTGGCCGATGCTGCCCGGCGAGCGCGCGTGATGGCTTTCGCCCCAGCCCGTGATGCCGTCGTCGGTCGTCACCTTCACCATGACGCAGTCGCGCTTGGTCATGGTGCCGATGCCCAACGACACCTGCCGCTCCTTCGGCACGCGGAAGGAGGTGGGATAGGCTTTGACGTCGACGATTTTCATTCCAAGCACTTCCTCGTCATCCTGAGCGCAGCGAAGGATCTCATGTCGGTAGCAAACGGCGATGAGGTCCGTCGCTACGCTCAGGACGACAGCTACCCCACCTTGTACTTCTTCAGCACCTCGCGATCGATCTCGATGCCGAGGCCCGGTCCCGTCGGCACCTTCACGATCCCCTTCTTCTGCTCGATGGGCTGCTGCGCCAGGTGATCGCGCAGCGGGTTGGGCGTCTGCTCGAACTCAAGCATCGGCGGCATGGGCCGGAACGCCGGCGGCTGGTCGGGCAAGGCAGCGAGGAACTGGACCGTCGCAGCGAGGCCGATGGCGGAACCCCAGGCGTGCGGCACGCATTCAACGCCGAAGGCGCTGGCGAGGGTGGCGATCTTGCGCGCCTCGGAGAAGCCGCCGGCGGCGCAGAGATCGGGCTGGACGATGTCCATCGCCTTCCGGGCGATGATGTCGCGGAAGCCCCAGCGCGTGAAATCGTTCTCGCCGCCCGCCACCGCCATGTCGAGCGCGCGCGTGACCTCGAGGTAGCCGTCATGGTCCTCCGGACTGATCGGCTCTTCGAACCACAGGATGTCGTGCTCCTCCAGCATGCGACCGAGCTTGATGGCGTTGGGCACGGTGAAGCAGTGGTTGGCGTCGACGGCGAGTTGCACGTCCGGCCCGATCGCCTTGCGCACGGCGGCGACTCGCTTTGCATCGAGCTTCAGGTCGCCCAGCCCGATCTTCATCTTGATCGCGCGAAAGCCGTCGTTCTTGAATTCCAGCGCCTCCTCCACCGCCTCCTCGACCAGCCGGTTCATGTCGATGAAGTAGAGGCCGGTGGCGTAGGGCACGACCTCGCTGCGATAGGCGCCGCCGATCAGCTTGTGCACGGGTTTGCCGACGGCACGGCCCATGATGTCCCACAGCGCGATGTCGATGCCGGAGATGGCCGAGATCGCCATGCCGGTGGTGCCGTAGTCCTTGATGCGATTGTAGAGATCCTCCCAGATCGCCTCGACGTCGAACGGGTCGCGCCCGAGCACGCGCGGCTTGTACTGGGTGTCGATGAAAGTCTTGGCGACCGCCGACGGCCCGTAGCACTCGCCCCAGCCGGTGACGCCCTCATCGGTCGAGATCTCGACCAGGCAGGACGAGCGCGTGCCGTAGACCCAGCCGCGCGCCGACACGAACGGCCTGTCGACCTTGCATTGCAGGATGTGGCAAGCGACGTCGGTGATCTTCATGTCGTTCCTCCCCGTCGATGGCCGTGGACCGTGCCACGGAGCGAAGAGGCGAAGCAACGACAGGCTATTTCGGACAGCGACAGTTCACGAGCAGGACGTGGCAATCCCAGTGCGAGCAGCTAATGTGGCGGAGCGTAAGCTGCGGAAGGCGCCAACTTGAATACCGCCGAACGAGTGGTCCGCTTCCTCTGCAAACAGCATCGTGGGCAGCCCGTTTGCGACGAGTGCATCACGCGGGCGCTCCGCGCATCCAGGTCAGTAGCTCGGATAACGAGCAGATGGGACGATCCCTCGCTGTACGGCGTGAAATTGCGGTTTGCAGTCATTGTGGCAAAGAGCAAATCTCTACCGCCTGTCTTCTGTCGGATTCAGACTAGGATGCTACCGTCCGCGATGCAGCTTGCCTTCGATGACATGCTTGCTAACGTCGAGTTTCCAGCGCGGCCATCCTAGCTCTTGCCCGATCCTTCCTTCCCGACCGGCATCGTCACCTTCCTGACCACCGATATCGAAGGCTCGACCGCGTTGTGGGAGGAGGACGCGCTGGCCATGCGCTCTGCGCTCGCGGCGCATGACGCCACCCTGCGCCAGGCGGTGAGCGACGCGGGCGGCGTGGTCTTCAAGCATACGGGCGACGGTCTGCTGGCAGCCTTCGCGACGCCTCACTCGGCCGTGGCGGCCGCGGTCGCGGCGCAACTCGGCCTCAAGCTGCCGGTGCGCATGGGCCTCTGCACCGGCGAGGCCGAGCTGCGCGAGGGCGACTACTTCGGACCGCCGCTCAATCGCGCGGCGCGCGCCATGGCGGCGGCGCACGGCGGACAAATCGTGATGACCGGCTCGACCGCGGCGCTGCTGGACAGCACCGACCTGCTGGATCTCGGCGAGCATCGCCTGCGCGGGCTGAGCACGCCGCAGCGCCTGTTTCAGGTGAATGCCGCAGGTCTCAAGACGACGTTCCCGCCGCTCAATGCGGCGGCGGTCGGGACGGGCAATTTGCCGACTCCCGCCAACGCGATCCTCGGGCGCGATGCCGAGCTCGGCGCGGTTCGCGAGTCGCTGTCGAACGCCCGGCTGGTGACGCTCACCGGCGTGGGCGGCGTCGGCAAGACCCGGCTGGCCCTCGAGGCCGCGTCTCATGCGGGCGAACGATTTCCCGATGGCGTATGGCTCTGCGAACTGGCCGCGATCGGCGATCCGGATGCCTTGCCGCACGCCGTGGCGGCGGTGCTGGGAATAAGCCAGCAAGCGGGCCGTAACCTGATCGACAGCCTGATCGAGTCGCTGGCCGGGCGCCAGCTGCTGCTGGTGCTCGACAATTGCGAGCATCTTGTCGAAGCCGTCGCCGGCCTTCTGCGGCGGGCGTTGCCGCGTTGTGCGCGGCTCCGCGTGCTGGCCACCAGCCGCGAGGCGCTGGCGGTCGACGGCGAGCGGCTGTTCCCGGTGACGCCGCTCGCGGTCGGCGAGATCTCGCCGGCAGTCAGCCTGTTCGTCGAGCGGGCGCGCGCGGTGGCGCCCCGTTTCGACGGCACGAGCGACCCGGCATCGGTGGCCGAGATCTGCCGGCGACTCGACGGCATACCGCTTGCCATCGAACTTGCCGCCGCCCGGGTGCGCGCGCTCACGCCGCGCCAGATTCGCGACCGGCTGGACGAACGCTTCCGCCTGCTGGGCGGCGGACGGGCGCTTGGCCGGCATCAGACTTTGGCGGCGGCGGTGCAATGGTCCTACGACCTGCTGAGCGAGGCCGAGCGCGCCGTGCTCCATCGCCTCGCCGTCTTCGCCGGCGGCTTCGGCCTCGAGGACGCCGAAGCCTTGTGTACCGGCGACGGAGTCGAAACCCACGACGTGCTCGATCTGGTCGATTCGCTGCTGCGCAAGTCGCTATTGACCGCCGACTCCAGTGGCGAGGCGGTTCGCTACGCCATGCTGGAGACGATCCGGCAGTTTGCGACCGACAAGGGCGCCGCCGTCATCGAGGCAGCCCGTGAAAAGCACGCGCTGTGGTTCGCCGCCGAATCGGACCGCCGCTTCGACCAGTGGCTGAGCCCCCATCAGGCCGAGGCCTACCCGTGGCTCGAAAGCGAGATGGACAATCTCCGCGCGGCCTTCCGATGGGCGGTCGACAATGGCCGCGTCGATCCGGCGGTTCGCATCGCCTCCAACATCGGCGACATGGCCCGCTTCATCCTGCGCGAGGAGCCGGCCGACTGGGCGGCCGAGATGGTCGATGCTGCCCGCGCCGCGCGCCATCCGCGGCTGATCGTGCTGCTCACCTGGGCGGCGAGCAGCGCCTGGGGCTTCCAGCGCTTCGAGGCGGCCAAGCGCTTCGCGAACGAGGCCATCGAGCTGCTGGGCGATCCCGCGTTCGATCCGTTCGTGCAGACCTACGATGACCTCGCTATGGTGGCGATCTTCGAGGGCGATCACGAGGCGGCCGCAGCCTATGCGCGCGAAGGCGCGGCCCATCCGGTCGATGCGCGCGACCGCTTTTGCACGGCGCACCTGCCGTGGGCATTGGTGCTTGCCGGCAAGGCAGAGGAAGCGAGGGCCTGCGCCGATGAATGCCTCGCGAAGGCGCGGTCGGCCGGCGTGCCGAGCTCGATCGCGCTCGCCTGTCTTGGCAAAGGCCTGGCATTCGCGCCGACCGACGTCGCGACCGCCGTCACAGCGCTCCACCAGGGCGTGGAGATCGCCCGACGTTCGGGCAACCACCTGTGGGGAGGGCTGATCGCCATCGAAATCGCGAACCTGCAGGCGACGTCCGGCGAACCGCGGCAGGCGTTGCAGAGCTTCCA
>JADHLS010000425.1 GCA_016780605.1 Reyranella sp. | reverse complement strand
GTTCACGAAAAGCGGCGATAGACGAACGCCGGCGGCGCCTGTTCCGCCTCCTGCAGGGCCGCCTCGACCAGGCCGTGGTCGGGCGACAGGGCGCAGACCGGGTCGGTGCGGCCGGCATCGCCCGCCAGCAGCAGCGCCTGGCAGCGGCAGCCGCCCCAGTCGATCTCGCGCCGCTCGCAGCTGCGGCAGGGCTCGGCCATCCAGTCGGTGCCGCGGAAGCGGTTGAAGGCCTCCGACCGGTACCAGATGTCCGACAGGCTGCTCGTCCGCACCGAGGGGAAGGCGAGGCCGGGCAGGGTCTCGGCGGCGTGGCAGGGCACGGCCGTGCCCGCCGGCGTCACGTTGAGGAACTGCCGGCCCCAGCCGCTCATGCACGATTTCGGCCGCCGGCCGTGATAGTCGGGCACGACATAGTCGATGGTGAGCACGCCTTTCAGCCGCTGGCGCGCCGCCTCGACGGCGCGCGTCGCATCGTCGAGCTGTTGGCGCGTCGGCAGCAGCGCGGCGCGGTTGGTGAAGGCCCAGGCATAGTACTGCACATGCGCGATCTCGACCCTCCGCGCTCCCAGGGTGTGCGCCATCTCGATCATGTCGGGCACCCGCTCGAGGTTCTGGCGATGCACCACCATGTTCAGCGTGAGCGGCAGGCCCGTCGCGCGCACGGCGTCGGCAAAGCGCGTCTTGCGCTCATAGGCGCCGGCAAGCCCGGCAATGCGATCGGCGTTGTCGGCCACGACGTCCTGGAAGCTGAGCTGCACGTGCTTCAGGCCGGCGTCCGCCAGCGCCGCGATCTCGCGTGCCCCGCCCAAGGTCCCCGAGGTGATGAGGTTGCTGTAGAGGCCGAGCCCGCTCGCCGCGCCGACCAGCGCCACAAGCTCGCGCCGCACCATCGGCTCGCCGCCGGAGAAATGCACCTGCAACACGCCGAGCGCCGCGGCCTCGGTGAGCACGCGCCGCCAGTCCTCTTCCGAAAGCTCGGCCGAGGCGCGTTCGAGGTTCACCGGGTTGGAGCAATAGGGGCAGGCGAGGGGACAGCGGTGCGTCAGCTCCGCCAGCAGGGCCAATGGAGGATCAGGGGGAGGATCAACCCGCGGCGGCACCGGCGAGACATCCCTTGTCGGCGAGCTCTTGCAGCATGTCGGTGACGTCCTTGGCGATGAGGTCGCGCGGCGCCTGGGCGTAGCGTGCTGCCAGCTGCTCGACGATCGCCCCGACGCCGGTCTTGCCGTCGACCAGCTTCAGGATCTCGACCGCTTGCTCGTCGGGCATCATCAAGCGCTCCGGGGCCAGGATGATCCAGCACTGCCGCACCTCGTCGAAGCGGAACACGATATGCGGCGCGAAGGTGAGCACGCTCGAGGCGGAGACGATCAGGCGGGCCATGCTACTTCTCGGGAACATAGGCGCCGGGCGGGATCAGCCCGGGCTCGACATAGGCGAAGTGCAGCGCATCGAGCTGCGCCCACAGCACGTCGCATTTGAA
Source organism: Reyranella sp. (assembly GCA_016780605.1). Lineage (GTDB taxonomy): Bacteria > Pseudomonadota > Alphaproteobacteria > Reyranellales > Reyranellaceae > Reyranella. The sequence continues at coordinate 4,079 of JADHLS010000425.1, read as the reverse complement.
GCGCAGCGCCGCCAGCACGGCGTCCTGTTCGGCGCGCGTCGTGGCGTGCTGCTTGACGTAGCGCAGGGCGAAGTCGACGTCCTGCGGCGCCTGTGTGAGCCGCGGCGTGAAGTAGGCCAGCGTCTCCTCGGTGACGAAGCTGTAGCCCGCCAGCATGCCGCGCACCCGATCGGCAATGATGTCGGGCGAGAACATCTCGGTCAGCGACGAGGCGATGCCTTCCAGGATCGGCCGGTCGCGCACGAAATTGACGTAGGCCTCGACCGCGAAGCGCGTGCCGGGAAGGATGCCTTCGGTCGACTCGACATAGGCGCGATCGAGCCCGACGCCCTCGGCGAGTCTCAGCCAGCGCTCGATGCCGCCCTCCTTTCCGCTAACCGCCCCGGGCCCATCGCCGTCATGGTCGATGATGCGCCGGCGCCATTCGCGGCGCAGCTCGGAGGTCGGCAGCTTCACCAGGGCGTAGGCATCCTTGATGGGGATCATCGCCTGGTAGTAGTAGCGGTTCAGCGCCCACGCCTGGACCTGCGCCTTGCTGAGCTTGCCGCCGTGCAGCAGCTGATGGAACGGATGGAGATGGTGATAGCGCGCCGCGCCGATGGCGCGCAGCTCGGCCTCGAGCTTGTCGGGGGCCAGCAGGCGATCGCCACTCACGTCTGCGTTCATGGGCTCACCTCCATGCCGTCGTAGGCGACTTCCCAGCCTTCCTTCTCGACGCCGGCGCGCTCGGCCGAATCGTCGAGCAGGATCGGGTTGGAGTTGTTGATGTGGATCAGGATGCGGCGCTGCACCCGCTGCCCTGGAATATCGCGGAACGCCGCGATCGTGCCCTCGGGGCCGCTCAGGCTCATGTGCCCCATGCGTTGGCCGGTCTTTGGCCCGAGCCCGCGCGCGATCATCTCGTCGTCGCGCCACAGCGTGCCGTCGAACAGCACGACCGACGCGTCGGCGATCCGCTGCTTCAGGGCATCGGTCATGCGCGCGCAGCCGGGGATGTAGAGCAGGCGCCCTTCACTCGCATTCCCGGCCGCGCGTATCTCGACACCCACCGTGTCACCGGGTTGGCCGGTGAGGTCGGCCCGCCCCTGCTCGAGCCACAGCGCGACCTTGCCCGGCACGTCGAACAATTCGACCGTAAGGCCGCTGTCGCTGCCGTCGAGATGACTGAGCGCAAACGGCCGCCCGAGCGGCACTTCCTGGCGTTGCACGCAGTCCGGCGCCAGCACGCCGAAGATCGGATTGGCATCGAGGACATCGAGCACGCGGTCGGTGGCGTGGAGCGTGAAGGCCTGCCGCTCGCGGAGATGCAAAAGGCCGGCGATGGCGTCGACGTCGGCGCCGGTGAGGACGACGCCCTCGATCGGCGAGGAGCGCAGGCCCCCTCCAGGCTGGGCGCGAGGGTGGAGGATGTCACGGGCTTCGATCTGCTGGCGAAGGTCCGGCGAGGCGTTGATCAGGAACCAGCGATTGCCGTCGCCGCTCACCGCCAGCGACGCCTGCGTGCGGGCAAGGGCTTTGCTGTCGCCGGCGCGCGCGCGGCGACAGGCCTCGGCGTTCGAGTTCCATTGCGGGAAGCCGCCGCCGGCGGCGGCTCCCAGGACCACGGCTCTCATGGTGACCGCCGCCAACGATCGGTGACGTCAGCGGCGGGCGTAGCGACTACACGTCGGCAGAAGCGTAGGAGTTGATTTCCATGCCGACAGCGATCTCGATGATACGCGGTGTTTTCCAAGCCATGACTGGTCTCCTTGGAAGTGGCGAACGGATGATGGGGAGGAATGGGAGAGGGAGTCAAGGTTTGCCCGCCAGGTAACGGGCGATCATGTCGATGTCGGGATCCTGCAGCGTGACCGAGACCTCCGACATGGCGCCGAGCCCACGGCCGCGGCGGGCGCCGCTGCGGAAGTCGTGCAGCGCCTTCACGAGATAGTCCATGCGCTGGCCGGCGATGCGGCCGGTCTCGCCCTGGCCCGAGAAATCCTCCTTGTGGCAGTTGGCGCATTTGCGCGGGTCCATCACCGCCTTGACCTTGGCGTCGTCGACCGGTGGCTTGGGACGCAGCCCCTTGGGCGGCGGGAGGCTCGCATACCATGCGCCCAGCTCGCGGATGTTGTCGTCGCTCAGCTGCTTGGCGATCTCCTGCATGACCTCGACCTTGCGCTGCCCCTCGCGGATGAAGACCAGCTGGTACTGCGTGAAGATATCGGGCTGCCCCGCCAGCGAGGGCGAGCCCGGCATCTGCGAGATGCCGTTGGGGCCGTGGCACGCCGCACAGGTCTGCACGAGCTCCCTGATCCCCGCCGGCGGCTCGGCGGCGTGGACGGCAGAGGGGAGGGTGATGGCGGCGACAGCGGTTGCCAGCCAACGCAAATTCCCATGGCACTCCATCAAGCACCCACCTCACCCTGAGGAGCCGCGCGGAGCGCGGCGTCTCGAATGCGCGCGGTAAACCGCGCGTGGGTGGGCAACAACACGACTGGAGCCCATCCTTCGAGACGCGCGCTTCGCGCGCTCCTCAGGATGAGGTTTTGGGCGTTTCGAGATCGCCGCCCACGGAGCTGCCGTGGGCGGGACGACGGAAAAGTTACTTCTGATAACTGATCCGATAGATCGCAGCCGCCTGGTCATCGGCGACCAGCAGCGAGCCGTCGGGCGCCTGGATGACGTCCGATGGCCGGCCCAGGATCTTCTGGTCGTCCAGCCAGGTGCCGGCGAAGACCTGCTCCTTGGGGTTCTTGCCCTCGGGGTCGACCGACAGGAAGAGCACGCGGTAACCGAGCTTCTTGGCGCGGTTCCACGAGCCGTGCTGGGCGATGAAGATGCCGTTCTTGTACTCGGCCGGAAACATGTCGCCGGTATAGAACTTCATGCCCAGGCCGGCGATGTGCGGACCCTGCTTGTACACCGGCGGCGTGAACTCCGAGCACTTGCGCTCGGCGCCGTACTTGGGATCGGCAAGGTCGCCCTGGTGGCAGTAGGGATAGCCGAAATGCTCGCCGATCCGGCTCACGCGATTGACCTCGTCGTTGGGCAGGTCGTCGCTGATCCAGTCGCGCCCGTTGTCGGTGAACCAGAGCTGGCCGGTCCTGGGATCGACCGCGCCGCCGACGCTGTTGCGCACGCCCAGCGCCACGATCTCGGCCTGGCCGGTCTTCGGGTTGACGCGGCGATAATGGCCGGTGGTGGCGGGCGGCAGGCAGATGTTACAGGGCACGCCCACCGGGATGTAGAACCAGCCCTTGCCGTCGGGCACCAGGTACTTCCAGCCGTGCGGCACGTAGGGCGGGAAGTCGTCGTAGGCGACCTTGCCGTCCTTGGGTGTCAGCGGCTGGCCCTTGCCGACTTGGCTCTCCGCATCGTCGAAGCGATAGAGCTTGTCGATGTCGATCACGTAGAGCGCGCCGTCCTGGAAGGCGACGCCGGTCGGCATGCGCAAGCCGGTGACGAACGGCTTCACCGTCTTTTGGCCCTCGGGGCCGCTGACGGCGCTGACCGTGCCCTTGTCGAAGGTGCCGACGAACAGCGTGCCCTTGTCGCCCCAGGCCATCTGGCGCGCCTGCGGGACGTTGTCGGCCCACACCGCGATCTTGAAGCCGGGCGGCAGCTTGATCTTGCTCAGGATCTGGTCGAGCTCGGCCTTGGGCGTCGGCAGGGGCTGGCCCGGATTGGGCGCTTGGCCCTTCTGCTTCTCGTTCTCGTCGCCCAGGAACCAGTCGGCCGGCGGATTCATCCAGAAATCCTTGCCGCTGGAGTCGTATTTCTTGAGCTCGCCGGCCGCCTGTTGCTGTTGTTGCTGTTGCGCCTGCACCGTCCCGAAACCGCCGCCGATCGAGGCCGCGACCACGCCGACAAGGCAGACTTTCGTCCAGGCCATTTCCTGTCGCTTCATGGGTGTCTCCTCTGGGGTCGTACAGGAGACGCAAGCTGTAACTCTACGGTGGGCTGAGACTCTTCGAACGAGCGTCACCTGCCGCCGGCGAGGCTAGGCCCCGGTCTTGGGCCCGACAAGTGAGCGCACGCGCATAGGTGGTCCCCCGATTGGGACCTCTCTGCGGCCGCCTCCCGCCATGCTCCTCTCC
>JADHLS010000424.1 GCA_016780605.1 Reyranella sp. | reverse complement strand
GACAGATGCCGTCGTAGTGGCGCAGCACAGGCACACGGCTTTCCTCGGTGACGCGATCGATCAGCGAGCGCCCGCCGCGCGGCACGATCAGGTCGAGCCAGTCCATGGCGCGCAAAAGCTCGCCGACCGCGGCGCGATCGGTGGTCGGCACCAGCTGCACGCAGTCCTCGGGCAGTCCGGCGCCTTTCAGAGCACGACGCAGCAGCTCGACGATGGCGCGCGAGGAATGGAAGCTGTCCGAGCCGCCGCGCAGCACGACGACATTGCCCGACTTGATGCAGAGCGCGCCGGCATCGGCGGTGACGTTGGGCCGCGCCTCGTAGATCACGCCGATGATGCCGATCGGCACGCGCACGCGGCTGATGGCAAGGCCGTTGGGTCGCGTCCAGCGCTCGATCTCGGCGCCGACGGGGTCGGGCAGGGCGACGATATCGTCGAGGCCCTTGGCCATGGCCTCGACGCGCGCGTCGTTCAGCAGCAGGCGGTCCTGCAGCGCCTCGGTCATGCCGGCCGCCTTGGCGGCCGCGATGTCCTTGGCATTGGCAGCCAGGATCGCAGGCCTCTCGGCGCGGATCAGGCGTGCAGCATCGGCCAGCGCCCGGTTCTTGGTCGGGGTCGGGGCATTGCGCAGGGCGACGGCTGCGGCGCGGGCGCGGCGGCCCAGCTCGGCCACGATGGCGGCGGCGTCTTCGGCAGGCTTGGTCAAAGCGTTCATCGGCCGCTCCAGTATAGCCCTATTCGACCACCAGGTCGTCGCGATGGACCATCTCGTCGCGACCACGGAAGCCCAGCAGGCGCTCGATTTCCGCACTCTTGCGGCCGGCGATGCGGCGGGCGTCGTCGGCGGCATAGGCGACGAGCCCGCGCGCCAGCACGCGGCCCAGCCGGTCCTTCACATCGACCACGTCGCCGCGGCGGAACTCGCCCGCCACGCTGGTGACGCCGGCGGGCAGCAGGCTCTTGCCGGCCGACAGCGCGCGCACGGCGCCGTCGTCGACGGTGAGCGTGCCCGCGGTCTTGAGCGAGCCCTTGATCCACTTCTTGCGGGCCGACAGCGGCGAGGCTTCCGGCACGAACCAACTGCAGCGCGCATGCCCGTCGATCAGCGCCCCCAGCGCGCCGACCGCGCGGCCGTCGGCGATCGCCATGCGACAGCCCGCGGCCATGGCGATGCGGCCCGCGATCAGCTTGGTCACCATGCCACCGTTGGAGAGCTCCGACCCAGCACTGCCCGCCATCGCCTCGATGGCCGGCGTGATCTCGCGGATCTCGGGAATGAAGGCGGCCGAAGCGTCGCTGCGCGGGTCGCCGGTGTAGAGGCCGTCGATATCCGACAGCAGCACCAGCGTATCGGCCGAGATCATCTCGGCGACGCGGGCGCTTAGCCGATCGTTGTCGCCGAAGCGGATCTCGTCGGTGGCCACAGTGTCGTTCTCGTTGATCACCGGCACGGCCTTCATGCCGAGCAGCGTGCCCATGGTCTGCCGCGCGTTGAGGTAGCGGCGGCGTTCTTCGGAATCGTCCAGCGTCAGCAGCACCTGCGCCACCGTGATGCCATGGCGCGCCAGCGCCTCCTGGTAGGCATGCGCCAGCTGGATCTGGCCGGTGGCGGCCGCGGCCTGGCTTTCTTCGAGCTTGAGCGCCCCGGGGGGCAGCTTGAGATGCGTGCGGCCGAGCCGGATGGCGCCCGACGACACCAGCACGATCTCGCAGCCGCCTTTGTGCAGCCGCGCCACGGAGTCGGTCAGGCTTAGGAGCCAGTCTCGCCGGATCTCGCCCCTGGTCTCGTCCACCAGGATCGAGGAGCCGATCTTTATGACCAGGCGCCGGGCGGCCTCAAGGGTGGTCACGCGGCTTCCTTTGCCGACTCGCGCTGCTTGTCGACGAGCTTCATCAGCTCATGCAGCAGCGGCTGGACGCCGTGGCCGGAGACGCCAGAGATCACGTGCACGGTCTTGCGGCTCACCTTGGCGAGCACCGCTCGCTTGGCCTCGATGTCCTCCTCGGTCATGGCGTCGGTCTTGTTCAGCGCCACGATCTCCTTCTTGCGCGCGAGATTGCCGCCATAGGCCTTGAGCTCGGCTCGCACCGTCTTATAGGCGAGGCCGACGTCGTCCTGCGTGCCGTCGACCAGATGCAGCAGCGCCCGGCAGCGCTCGACATGGCCCAGGAAGCGCGTGCCGAGGCCGGCGCCCTCGCTGGCGCCCTCGATCAGGCCCGGGATGTCGGCCATCACGAACTCGCGGTTGCCCACCTTCACCACACCCAGGCCCGGATGCAGGGTCGTGAAGGGATAGTCGGCGATCTTGGGCCGCGCGTTGGAGGTGGCGGCGAGGAAGGTCGACTTGCCGGCATTGGGCAGGCCGACCAGACCGATATCGGCGATCAGCTTCAGCCTGAGCCACACCCACATCTCTTCGCCGGGCCAGCCCTTGTCGGCGCGGCGCGGAGCGCGGTTGGTCGAGCTCTTGTAGTGCAGGTTGCCGTAGCCGCCGTCGCCGCCCTTCAGCAGCACGATCTTCTGTCCGATCTCCGTGAGGTCGGCCAGCAGCGTCTCGTTGTCCTCGGCGAAGACCTGGGTGCCGCGCGGCAGGCGCAGCACGATGTCCTTGCCCTTGCCGCCGGTGCGCTGGCTGCCCATCCCGTGATGGCCGGTCTCGGCTTTGAAGTGCTGGGAATAGCGGTAGTCGATCAGCGTGTTCAGCCCATCGACGCACTCCAGGATGACGTCGCCGCCCTTGCCGCCATCGCCGCCGTCCGGACCGCCGAACTCGATGAACTTCTCGCGGCGGAATCCCACGCAGCCCGCGCCGCCATTGCCGGAGCGGAGGTAGATCTTGGCCTGGTCGAGGAACTTCATGGGTTGGGTCCAGAAACGAAAAGGGGGAACGGCGAGCCGCTCCCCCTCTGAAAATCCGATGGATCGGGAACGGCTATTCGGCGGCGATCTTCTCCGGAGCGGGCGCCGGCGCCGGTCGCACATTGACCTCGACCTTGCCGCCCGAGCGGGTGCGGAAGGTGACGACGCCGTCGGCGGTAGCGAACAGCGTGTGATCGCGGCCGATGCCGACATTCTCGCCGGCGTTCATCTTGGTGCCGCGCTGGCGGACCAGGATGTTGCCCGCGAGGACCTTCTGGCCGCCGAAGCGCTTCACGCCCAGCCGCTTGCTCTCTGAGTCGCGGCCGTTACGCGAGGAGCCGCCTGCTTTTTTGTGTGCCATGACTGGTTACTCCGGTCGCTTTCTGCTTAGGCGACGATCTGTTCGATCTTGACCACCGTCAGGTTCTGACGATGGCCGTTCTTGCGGCGCGAGTTCTGGCGGCGCCGCTTCTTGAAGACGATGAGGTGCGGCCCGCGCGCCTGCTTGACGATCGAGGCCACGACCTTGGCGCCGGCCACGGTCGGCGCGCCGACCTTCTCGCCGACCATCAGCACGTCGTCGAACTCGACCTTGTCGCCGGCGGAGCCTGCGATGCGCTCGACCGTGAGCTCCTGGTCGGCGGCGACCGTGTATTGCTTTCCACCCGTGCGGATAACGGCGATCATGATGACACCTGACGTGAGGCCCGCCGGCTCGCCCGAACCCGCTATCTTCCCTATTCCTAGGGGGTTTCGCTGGCTGAGGCCCTAAATGCCGGAAGGCATGAAACAGCACGGCGGGCCTGACCGACCCGCCGGAGAGGGGCGGAATATACGCAGGAAGTCCCCCAAGTCAACGGCGGAAACCTTGGAAAATCAGGCCATTCCGCCCAAATCGGCGGTCCAAGACGCCGCGGTTGCCGCGGGAGAATCGGGCTCTTATAAGCGGGGCCCCGGAGAGGTGCCAGAGTGGTCGATCGGGACGGTCTCGAAAACCGTTGTGCGTGCAAGCGTACCGTGGGTTCGAATCCCACCCTCTCCGCCATTTCAGAACAGAACTGCGAACGCCGGGCGTAGCCGATTTTACGCCCGCCGCGGCGGTAAGGGTTCGGAGGAGATCATCTTTCGACCCCATGATGCGGGCCTCTTTGGCGGCGACCTCGACGCGCTGGGCGAGCGTCCGGAGATGGTCGCGGCGGTAGCCAGCCCCGTCGATCTGCATCCGCTCGCGGCCTGTCCTAGCGAACTTGCGGATGATCTGCGGCGTGATCGCCTGCTGGCTTGATGACTCCAAGATCGCGGCTGCGCGACGCGAGAGGCGGACGCCTATGCGTGGCTACCGCGGAACCGGGCGTCGCTACTATGAACTTTTCTGCATCCGCTGGCGAGGCGAACGGACCGACCAACCTTCCGGAATGCCTGTTCTTGAATGTAGTCCCTTCGACCCATTCCTGCTCATTCAGATATGTTTCACCGTTGCGGAACTCCAGCACGTCGGCGGCTCGTTTTCCGTCCTCGCTGTAGAGCTTGAACGCGCTTCGGTACTCTTGCCCTTGAATCGGAGACTTACTCATTTGCCATCTTACATTAGGTGCTTGCCACGGACCCGGCGGTCTGGCGGCTCGCGGCCAAGCGGTATTCAGCTTGCTTTGCGCGACAGCCTGAGCGGCAGGTCCAGCTCCACCCGGTCGTGCATCACCTTGGGCGTGATACGGCCCCGTTCGCCCCTTTCGAGGCGGACCAGGCCGTAGCCTTCCATCGTCCTCAGCGTGCGCGACAGGTTGGACTTGGCCTTGCCGGTGATGCGGGCCAATTCGTCCAGCGAGCCGGGCGCCTTCTCCGCGATGACGTGCAGCAGGTCGCGGTTGCCGGCTGACAGGACTTTAGCGAAGGATTCGGTCGAGGTGAACCAGACCTTGGGCTCATCGGCCGTCACACGCCGCTCGCCACGCGCCACGGCCATGGTGCGGGCCTTCATCTCTTTGTAGCTGGCGATGCCGACCTTCAGCGTCGTCATTGGATCACTCCTCTTTCGCGCAACACCGCGTCCACGGTCTCCCAGAAGTCGGCAAGCAAGGTCGCCGCGTCCTGGTACTCGTAGGGCCGGATCGAACGCAGCCGGTGGCGGTGGTCCTGCGGCTCGCCCCGCTTCCGCCGGCCGACCGGATGGGCGTTGTCGAAGCCGACCAACCGCTCACCATCATGCCCATGCAGGGTGAGCGAGTAGTCGATGCCGTGCGGCTTCTCCCGCGACACCTGCACCCGCGTCACAACGAACCGAACCCAATGGCCACCCTCCGGATCCACCACGAGCACCTGCCCGTCGAGGTCGAGAAGCACATCGAGGGTCGGATCGGGTGGCCCCGTCACCGCAGGTAGTTATCATACTGAAGCAACACAAGCAAGGGAGTGCAATCGGCAGCTTGCCTGCGGTCCAATGCTTCGCAGGGTATGAGACAACATTGATACAAGTCTCAAATTCATCTGCACTCGGCTCGCGGATATCTTTGTTACGGAGCGCGTAGCGTTCGTGACGATGCCGGTGGGCCCCCAGACCCGTCGCGGCTTCGGCAAGTAGTTTTTTGTATTTTGAAAGATGTGCCTTTTCCCAGGAGATTTCGATGCTGTCCATTTTCCGTCGTCTGATGAAGAGCGAGCGCGGCGCCACCGCCATCGAGTACACGCTGATTGCCTCGCTGATCG
>JADHLS010000423.1 GCA_016780605.1 Reyranella sp. | reverse complement strand
GTTGGGCGGCCAATATGGTCGGATCCTGGCCGATCCGCCGCTGGTGATTCATGACGAGGCGCCGCCGCAGCTTTGCCTCGCTCCACGGGACTGGAGGGGTGTCGCCCAGGCCTTCCAGGACGGAAAAGGGATCACCTGCTTCGACCATCTGCTGACGCCACAAGCGCTCGCTCAGCTCCAGCGCTTCTGCCTGCGATCGACGGTATGGCGGCGGTCCTATCCGCCGGGCTACATCGGCGCCAACCCCGAATCCGGCTTCTTCAGCGCGCTGCTGCTAAAGATCGGCGCCGAGCTGCGCGCGGCGCTGCCCGAGCTGCTGGGCGAACACCATCTCAGCTACTGGTGGTCATTCGTCTGTCAGCACGAGCGGCCGGGCACCGATATCCATGCCGACCAGTCCGACATCAGCCTCAATTTCTGGATCACGCCGGACCAGGCCAACCTGCAGCCGGGCACCGGCGGGCTCGATGTGTGGGACGTCGCGGCCCCCGCGGACTGGACCTTCTACGACTACAACTTCGGCGGGAAGGACATCCCCGCCTTCTTGAGCCAGGAGGGCGCGCGGCAGACGTCGTACGCCTATGCCGAGAACCGGGCGCTGATCTTCAAAGGCTCGATCTTCCACCAGACGGCGACCACCCGCTTCGCGCCCGGCTTCGAGAACCGGCGACGCAACGTGACCATGCTGTTCCGCCGCACGCGCTCCTAGACGGACTAGGGTTAAAATCCAAAAGCCGTGACCGTCGACTTCTGCTCCGTCAGGTTCGTGCTGTTTGCTACCGCTAGATCAAGCCGGCCTTGGCGAGGCCTTCAGTCAGGTAGGCACGGTGCGTCGGGTTCTGGAAACGCGAGCCGAAGGCAGCGGCGTCGAAGAACGGACTGACGCGCTTGAGCGCCTCACGCTCGCGCGCCGCGTCCTGCGGCCGGTCGAGTTGGGCGAAGGTGGCAGCCAGCAAGGCGTGTACGGCCGCATTTTCGGGAACGCGCGCGATGGCCCGTTCCAAAACACGAACGGCATCGGCGTGACGCCACGCCTCGTAGTAGGCCATGCCTAGGTTAAACAGCGTGGTGATCCGTGGGAGCGGGTCGAAGCGCAGCGCAGCTTCGCTGACCTGGATCGCTTCCTCGATGCGACCGAGCCAGAGCAGCACTTCGGCGTGCGCCTGCAGACCAACGCTATCGCTGGGATTAAGGGCGAGCGCTCTGTCGATCTCGGCCGACGCCTGCTCGTATTGGCCACGCGCCAGGTGGACAAGGCCAATCACGCGGTGTCCCAACACTGATTCGGGATCGAGCGTCACAGCCTTCCGGCCGAGCTCCAGGGCATGGTCGACCGCTGCGTTGATATCCTCCGTCCAGCCGTAGTCCGCCAGCTCGAGATATGCTCGGCCGTTCCAGGCATAGGCATCGGCGTAAGTTGGATCGAGCACGGCCGCCCGGTCGAAGAACTCGCGGGCTGCGCGATTGGCCTGCCGCGTCGAGGTCTGAAGGCGCTCGCGGCCGCGCAGCACGAGATCGTAGGCGTCGAGGCTGTCGGTCGGCTTGGACAGAGCGCGCCGCTCCTCGACGCGTGTCAGGCTGACGGCGAGCGCACCCGCCAATTGCCGAGTGACCGAATCCTGCACGGCGAACACGTCCTTGAGTTCGTCGTCGTACTGTTGCGACCAGAGCAGTTTCCCCGCGACGGCGTCGGTGAGCTGCACGTTGACGCGGACGCGATCGCCGGCACGCCGCACGCTGCCCTCGACGATGTAGCGCACGCCGAGCTCGCGGCCGATCTCGGAAGGTTTCACGTTCTTGCCCTTGAACGGAAAGACCGCGTTGCGCGCCATGACCGTCAGCGAGCCGAAGCGGCCGAGGGCTGCGATCACGTCCTCGGTAAGACCGTCGCTGAAATAATCCTGCGAAGGATCGCCGCTCAGATTGACGAAGGGAAGGACCGCGATGGCCGGCCGCGACGACGCGCTGGGCACGTTCCCCGCGGTCGCCGCCTGCGCTGCTGGTGGCGCCTCCGAACGGCCCGCGATCGAGGAGAACCACCACCATCCGGCAACACCGAGCGCAACGCTGGCAACCGCTGCGAACGTCCAGACGATGCGACCCTGACTTGCCCTTGGTTTCGTCGTCGTTTTGACAGTCTGTGCAGGCGATGCGCTCACGGCTGGGCGCGGAGTCCATAGGTAGACCTGAACCGGTCGCGCGATGTTCTTGAGGGTCCGCTCCCCGCCATCCTCAAGCGGGCTGCTCAGCCGGTCGCGCACGTGGTCATAGACCCGGCTCGATAGGCAGACACCGCCGGGCGGTGCGACCTCCTGCAGCCGCGCGGCCACATTGACGCCGTCGCCGAATATGTCGTCGCTGTCGATGATGATGTCGCCCTCGTTCACGCCGATGCGAAAGACGAGCCGCCGATCTTCAGGCTCGGCATCGTTGCGCTCGGCCATGGCGCCCTGCAGTTCCATGGTGCAGTTCATGGCATCGACCACGCTGGCGAACTCTACCAGCAAGCCGTCTCCGGTGGTCTTGACGAGGCGGCCGCCATGCTCGGCGATCTTGGGGTCGACGAATTCGCTTCGTAGCGCTTTCAACGCCGCCAAGGTGCCGCTCTCGTCCCGACCCATCAGGCGGGAATAGCCGACAACGTCCACCGCGACGATGGCGGCCAACCTACGCTGCTCGCGCGCCAAAGCGATATTCCCTCTGTGCAGCCGCGCGTCTGGCGGCCCTGAGAATCCTCCGGTAGTATGATGGTGCGGTCCCGCCGACCGCAAGCGAGGTGCTGTCATGATCGGCCGTCGCGCTATTTTCGTCCTGTCGCTGGTTGGGCTGCCCATCGCCGCATCGATCACCCGGGCGCAAACCGGGCAACCCGCGCCGTCGCGCCTGGCGATCAAAGGCTACGACCCAGTCGCCTACTTCACCGACGCCAAGCCGATGCTCGGAGATCCCAAATACGAAACCACCTACGATGGCACGCGCTATCGCTTCGCGTCGGCCCACCATCTCGACCTGTTCAAGGCCGATCCGGACCGCTACGCACCGCAGTTCGCGGGGTCGTGCGCTGCCGGGATTGCCATGGGCGTGAAGGTCGAGGCGGACCCGGAGAGCTGGCTGATCGTCGACGGCCGGCTGTACGTGTTATCGAGCGCCAAGAGCCTCGACAGCATGCGCGCCGATGCGGCCGGCACGATCGCCAAAGGAAAGGAAAACTGGAAGACACTGGCCGACGCGCCGTACCAGTGAGACCGAAAAGCGCCGAGGCTCGCGTCGAGGAATATGCTGCCCTAGACTGCTTTTGGCCCATATCCGACGGACTGATGTCGGCAACTGAGCTGAAACCAGACGCCGTGAGTTTTCGACCCTAGATCGAACGACCCACGATGTTGACGAACAGCGTCGGCATGTAGGTACGCGATACCGGCAGGCGCTCCGTGGCCTGGCGGGCGAGGACGGCGCGGTTGTCCTCATGGTCCAGCACGAGCTGGAACAGGCCCTGCTCGACGGCGCCGGAGCGCGGCTCGAGCTCGGGCTTGCCGTCGCGCACCACGCGGTAGGCCACGTCCAGCCCGACATCGCCGCCGCTGTAGAAGGCCGACACGATCTCCAGTCGCGCGAACAGCCGCATCAGTCCACGCACGGAGAAGCGCCAGAGATCGTCGGGCGTGGCATGGAAAGCCTGCGACCACGCCGCCGACACGAAGACATGACCGCCCGGCTTCAGCAGCCCCTCCATGTTGCGTGCGGCGCGCCAGGGATCGCTCGTGTGCTCCAGCACATGGCAGCAGACGACGAGGTCGAACGCCTCCTCGCCCAGGCTCGCCTTCAAGCTGGCCGCAGACCCGCAGACGTCGACGACACGGTCGACATTGGCGCCCTCCTCGAGGTCGATGCCGACAAAGCGGCCGCGCCCGCCGAACCGCTTGCCCACCAGGCTGCGCCAGTTGAGGACATTGCGATCGGAGACCAGGCTGCGCGAGCCGACCTGAAGAACGCGCGGCGCGCGACGGCCGAGCGAGGCCGCCACGCGGTCGAACAGCGCCTCGATCTCGTGCGTGACGCTTGTGCCAACGACGCGCAACTCCGCCTTGCCGTGCGGAGGAGATGCGTCGCCGGCCGCGCTCATCCGAGCGCCCTCATTCGCGCACCACCAGGATATGCATGCGTCGTGGCCCGTGCGCGCCGAGCTCGATGGTCTGCTCGATGTCGCCGGTGCGTGACGGCCCCGTGATGGTGTTCACGGTGCGCGGCATGCGGTCCTTGCCGTAACGGGCGCGCAGGCGGACCCACACATCCTCGTAGCCTGAAACGATGTCGCTCTCGCGCAGCACGACGATGTGGGTGTCGGGCAGGAGATTGAGCGTCACCGGGTGCTCGGGGCCCGACGCCGTCACCAGCGTTCCCGTCTCGGCGATGCCGGCGAAGGCGCCGGTGATCGAGACCTGGTCGCGCGCCTCGCCGCGGCCACGGCGTAGCGACAGCATCTTCTGGCCGGCCCAATCGTAGCCGTCGAGGGCCGGCGACGGCGCCATCACGGCCTCGGCCGGCAGGTTGCTGCGCGCGAGGTAGCCTGCGACCTCGGCCGGCACGTCGGCCGCCGCTACGCGGGCCACCGTTGCATTGTTGGCCTCGGCCCATTGGCAGAACAGCGCGACCTTGTCCGGTTGGGCAAGGTTGGCGCGGGCCACAGCCGGCCCGCGCGGCGGCTCGGCCAAGCGCGCCTCGACGGCCTGTCGCGCCGCAGCGCTGAGCTCGCCGCGCCGCAGGGAGCGGCGGATGCCGTTCAGGATCGACGCGCGTGCCTCGCTCATGGCTGCCTGCGCTGCCACTGAGCATGGAACGTGCCGCCGGCCGGCGGTGCGGGGAAGTCGCGAAAGCGCGTCCAGCCGCCGGCCAGAGGCAAGGTGTGGTAGCGGCCTTCAGCGCGGCCAAACAGGGCAAGGACACGGTTGGCGAGCCCTGTAAGGGCGCGATAGACGCGCGGCCGCTGGGCAAGAAAGCTCCACACTGCCAGGCCCTGGCGCGCCGCGCGCGGCGTGAGATGCCGCTCGAACTCGCGCTCGCGCCAGTGACGCATCAGGCCGGGCAGGGGGATGCGCACCGGGCAAACGCTCTCGCAGCGGCCGCAGAAGGTCGAGGCATTGGGAAGGTTGCCCGCCTCCTCGACGCCGATCAGCTGCGGCGTCAGCACGGCGCCGATCGGCCCGGGATAGACCCAACCATAGGCGTGACCGCCGATCGCGCCGTAGACCGGGCAATGGTTCATGCAGGCGCCGCAGCGGATACAGCGCAGCATGTCCTGCATTTCCGTGCCCAGCACCGAGGAGCGGCCGTTGTCGAGGATGACGACGTGATACTGCTCGGGCCCGTCGAGATCGCCCGGCCGCTTGGGGCCGGTGTTAAGCGTGGTGTAGGCCGACGATTCCTGGCCGGTGGCCGAACGCGCCAGCACGCGCAGCAGCACGGCGGCATCCTCAAGCGTGGGGATCACCTTCTCGATGCTGGCCAGCACGATGTGCATCCGGGGCAGCGTGTTGGAAAGATCGGCGTTGCCCTCGTTGGTGACCAG
>JADHLS010000422.1 GCA_016780605.1 Reyranella sp. | reverse complement strand
GACGACATCCAAGATGTCGCCCGCACGCTGTGCGCGGCGCCGGTGCGGTCGATCTCCGAGATCCGGCGAGGCGGCACCAGCCGCATCTTCCGCGTCGATGCGGGGACCGCGCGCTACGCCCTGAAGAAGTATCCGGCGACCGACAACCGCAACCGGCTGGAAGCGGAGGTCAACGCCTTGCGTTTTTTCGAGCGCAAGGGCATCGGCCGCACGCCGCAGGTCGTGGCGGTGGCGTCCGAGCAACGTTTTGCGCTGCTGACCTGGATCGAGGGTGAAGCGGTGGAGGCGGTCGCTGACGGCGACATTGCGGAGTTCGCCAGCTTCCAGATCGCGCTCGATCGCGGTATCGACGACCAGGCGCGGGCTGAGATCGGCGAGGCGGCCGAAGCCTGCCTGTCGGGGCCGCGGATCCTTGCCCAGATCGAGCGGCGCTATGCCAGGCTGGCAGCCGTCAAGCACGACGTGCCCGAGTTCGCGCCGTTCTTCGACGACGTGCTGGTGCCGTCGCTCCGGCGCTTCGAGGCCGGCGCGGCGAAGTCATACCGCCAGCTCGGATTCGATCTCGGCGAGGACCTTGCGCCGCGGTTCCGCACCCTCATCCCTTCCGACATGGGCGCGCACAATGCGCTCCGGGCGCCCGACGGCAAGCTCTGCTTTCTCGATTTCGAATATTTCGGCTGGGACGATCCGCTGACCAGCATCGCCAACTTCGTCATGCATCCCGGCATGCAGCTCAGCGACCGGCAGAAGGCGGCCTATCGCCAAGCCATGCTGTCCCACTTCAGCCGTCATGCCGAAGTGCATCGCCTTCCGGCACTGATGCCGCTCTACGGCCTGCGCTGGTGCGCCATCATTCTCGGCGAGCTGTTGCCGGAGCGGTGGAAGCACCGGCTGGAAAGCAACGCCGCCACCATGGATAGCTGGGACCGGGTTCGCCGCGAGCAGATCGGCAAGGCAAAGCGACTGATGGCGGAGCTTGAATCCTGGTCGTCCGGCAACACATCCTTTCAGTGAACTACCAGCAACTTCTCGAGCGCCATCCCGAGGTCACTCAGGATCGCCACGCTCTCTCCTTTACGCGCCAAGCCCCGGCTTCAGATATTGGCGCCGCCTACGCCCAGTTCGGCGTCGTGCAGCTGAAGGAGGCATTGCCGTCCGACCTGCTCGCCGCGCAAGGGGAGGCGCTCCGGCGGTACCTTGCGCGCCAACCATCGGGCGCCGGCGTCGGCCGGGAAGCCTATGGCGGTACCTGGCACGCACCTTGGTCCCTGGGCGAGCGCGGCCACTATCCTGCCGCCACCGTCATCGCAGCGGTCATCAGGTCGTGGATCTGGGACGTCGTGGAGAATCTCTGCGGGTCTTCGCAGATCGTCCTCTTGCTCAAATGGTGCACAGTACGCCAAGCCTTCGATACGATGCTCGGCGTCGGCGCCCATCAGGACGCCAAGGTCGTGGCGAAAGACGCGCCGTTTTCGCTTTGGATCCCATTCAACCGGATTTTCCCTGGGGAAATCTCAGGACTGGGCTTCGTCATGCCGGCACCCGACGGCCTGCTGCCCACGCTGCCGCATGACGATGTTGGCGGCGAGTATGTGCTGAAGGATCCGTCGAAGCTCTGGATCCCGTCCTATGCCGTCGGCGATCTCACCATCCACTCGCGGTTTTCGCCGCATTTCACCACGGGTTACGGCACCAAATCGGAGAGGCTTAGCCTCGAGATAAGGGCGATGGCGCGGCGCGCGGCGCCCGAGAAATACCTCGACCCCAGCGTCTGCATCTCGAGGCGGCAAGGTATCCCCACGATCGTCGGGATCCGGCGGTCGGACAATGCCCAGGCCGATGATTTCCTCGCCTCGGCTGACCTTCGCCTCGTGGCCTGACCCGAGCCGGGCTCAGACGGCTGAAAACCGCTTCATGTTGTCCTTCTCGACGAAGGTCGCGCGGCGGTAGCCGCGAGCGACGTCGGCGACGCTGCCCGCCTCACGGATGCGGCCGTTGTCGATCCACATCGCGCTCTCGCACAGATGAGACAACTCGGCGGTCGAGTGACTGACGAACAGAAGCGTGCCGGTGCGGCGGAAGTTGTCGATCCAATCGACGCATTTCTTCTGGAAGGCGAGGTCGCCGACCGACAAAGCCTCGTCGATGATCAGGATCTCGGCATCGATATGCGCACAGATTGCGAAGGCCAGCCGCATGCGCATGCCTGCGGAATAGAGCTTGAGGGGCTGGTCCATGAAGGCGCCGATTCCGGCGAACTCGGTGATGGCATCGAACTTGGCGAGGACCTCATGTCGCTTCAATCCGAGGACGGCGCCACCGATCAGGACGTTCTCCCGCCCCGTCGCTTCGTAGTCGAAGGTGGCGCCCAGCGCGAGAACCGGCGCCACGCGGCCCTTTACCCAGATCTCCCCCTTGGTCGGGCGCGTCATGCCGCACACGATCTGCAGCAGTGTCGTCTTGCCGCAGCCGTTGCGGCCGATGATGCCAAGGCTCTTGCCCCGCCGGACCTCGAAGCTGATGTCCTTCAGGGCCCAGAACGACTTGTAGTAGGGGTTCTTCTCCGAGCCCAGAAACTGCTGTTTCACCCAGTCCTTGGGGCTGTCATAGAGCTTGTAGGCCTTGGCGAGGTGCCTGGCCCTGATCACGACCTCGGGTTCCGGCGCCGTCGTTGCCGGCACGCCTGCGGACTCCGTTTGAGGCAACCTCAACGAGGGCTTTTGATCGGTGGCCAGGTTGGGCTCAGATGACATCGGCGATCGCGTCCTGCTGGCGGCGGAAGAACCAGTAGCCGAACCAGAAGAAGAACATCGAGATGAACAACGTCCAGGCGATGACCAGGCCGTTCGGAATCTTGCCGAACACGACCAGGTCGCGAATGATCTCGATGAAGCCGGTCAGGACATTAAGGGCATACATCCAGAACCTGGCGTCCGGGCTCAGCGTCTCGTGGCTGTAGAACACCGGCGTTGCGAACATCAGGACCGGCGCGATGGTCATCATCAGGTAGGCGGTATCGCGGGTGAACGCACCCATCGCCGACAGCAGCCAAGTGATGCCGATGAGGAACGCCAGGAAGGGGATGAACCATAGCGGCAGCAACAGCACGGTCCAATGCAGCGAGCCAGCGAAGATAAGCTGGCACAGCAGCATCAGGACAAGGCCGATGGTGGCATAGGTCGTGGCGCGCAGTGTGGAGATGATCGGCAGCATCTCGGCCGGGAACATCGTCTGCTTGATGTAGTGGGCGTATTCGTGCAGCAGCGACGGCGCGCGGTAGGCCATCTCGGTGAAGAAGTTGAAGGCCACCAACCCGCCGAACACGAACAGGGCGTAGTCGATGGACGACTTCGATTCCGCGTTGTTGGGCAGCTTCACCGCGCCGTCGAACACGATGGTGTAGGTCACCAGTGAGATCACCGGGGCGACCACGGCCCAGACCCAGCCTGCCATCGAGCCGCTGAACCGCTCACGCAGTTCGCGTCGCAGAATCGCTGCAATCAGATCACGATGATGCCAGCTCTCGGTGAACGGGCGCAGCAGGAACCGGACGACGCGTTGCAGCCAGTTGTAATCCTTCGGATCAACCGTGCGGCCATCGACAATATGCATGATGCGCGCGTCAGGGAGCTGGCGATTGTTCAAGTTAGTCATTGAAGTAAAACGACAATTCGAGGCCGTGCGGCGATGCGAGCGCTTTCAGCGGAGGGGCAGCGGGAGGTCGCATAGCATAGCGGGCAGGCCGGAGGTAGCCTCGACAATGTCTCGCCCGGGTTTTCCCCAGGGCGCTCAAGGGCGAAATTAGGCTGATACATTACCATGTTATGCGCTGGCGCATGCTACGGCTCCGGCTTGACGCTCTTCGAGGGTTGGGCTAGCGGGACGCCTTCCGAATCCGGACGCCTGCCGCCGCTCCACGGGCGGTGAAAGTAGTTTGATTTGATCGACTGGAACGAAACCTCGAGAGCCGCCATTGGCTGATATCGGCATATTGCGGGCGGCGATCGCCCCAATGACCCGTCTGTGGCGCCGGCCGACGTCCGTCGAGGTCCCCCAGAAGGCGGGCGATGATGAGCAAGAGGCGCGTTCCCACTTCCGTGACGGCTTGGTGAAGATGCGCGCCGGAAATGCCCCAGGCGCGTTGGTCGCCTTTGACCGCGCCCTGACCTTGTTGCCCGATCTCGCCGACGCGGTCCTGGCGCGCGCCGAGGTGCTCGACGGCCTGGGCCGTTCCGAGGAGGCGCGCCCCGAGTACGAGCGGGCGCGCCGGCTGTGGTCCGAGCTGCCGCCCGGCGCTGCCGACCGCCGCTATCTTTTCCGGCGCCGCGGCTACTTCGCCTTCGAAATCGAGGCCTATGAGCTCGTCCGCAACAACGTCCGCAGCAAGATCCTGCCGCAGCTCGCGCATGGCAACTCGCTGCTCGCCCGCGGCCGCGCCGCCGAGGCGCTGGACAGCTACGAGCGCGCCCTCAAGGTCGATGCCAAGCAGCCCGACGCGCTCGCCCTGAAGGGCGAGGCCTTGCTGGTCCTCGGTCGCCACGAGGAGGCCATCCAGATCTTCGACGAGGTCTTGGCGGCAAATCCCAAGGACGGCGAGACCCTCAATAGTCGCGGCATCGCGCGCGCTGCGCTCGGCCGCTTGGCGGAGGCCAATGACGACTGGCGCCGCCAGCTTGAGGGCCTGCCGCAGACGAGCTCGGCGGCGCGCGCCTGCGTGGCGATGCGCCAGGGCAACCACAGCGTCGCTTTCCATGAGTTCGAATTGGCGTGCGTCAAGGAGCCGGCCAATCTCTACTGGCTGCTCTATCGGCTGACCGCCGGACGGCTCGCCGGGCTGCAGGGCGGCACGGACGCGAGCCACGCCGGCACCGGCTGGCCGGCGACGCTGATCGCCTTCCATTTCGGCCACATCGCCGAGGAGGCGCTGCTTGGGCAGGCCAATTCGCGCGGCCGGCTTGCCGAGGCGCGGTTCCAGATCGGCGTAGCGGCCATCGCGGGCAATCCGGCGGCCGCACGACGGCACTGGCGCGAGGTGGTCGACAACGGCATGCCGTCCCTGATCGAGTACGGCGCTGCCAGCAACGAATTGGTCCGGCTGGGCTCATAGCCGGATCCGAGGCGAGGGCTCCATGTTTTCCGTCATCCTGTATGGCCGCAACGACAGCCACGGCTACAACCTGCACAAGCGGGCGGCGATCAGCTTCAATGCGCTGGCCGAAGTCATGTCCGATCCGGACGATGAGATCCTGTTCGTCGACTACAACACGCCGGACGACCATCCGACGTTTCCCGAGGCGATCCACGACACCCTGACCGACAAGGCCAAGAAGGTGATGCGCGTCCTGCGCGTGCGGCCGGACCAGCATGTGCGGCATCGCCTGAAGACGCACCTGGTCGCCCTCGAGGCCCAATCGCGCAACGTCGCGCTCCGCCGCTCCAACCCGCGCAACCGCTGGATCCTCTATACCAACACCGACATGCTGCTGGTGCCGCGACAGGAGAGCGAATCGCTCAGCGACATTCTCGGCGCCGTCCCCGACGGCTTCTATCAGGTGCCGCGCTTCGAGATTCCCGAAATGCT
>JADHLS010000421.1 GCA_016780605.1 Reyranella sp. | reverse complement strand
GAGATCGCCCGAAAGCGCCTCATTGAGGTCCTTCAGCGCCTCGCCCATGCGCCGCGCCGCATCGAGCGCCTGGCGGCAGGCGACCTCGGGCTCGGTGCTGAGACCGAACAGAGCCATCACGCCGTCGCCGATGAACTTGTCGAGACGGCCGCCGGCCGCCTCGATGGCATGGCCGGTGGCGCGGAAGTAGCGGTTGAGCAGGAACACCACGTCGTAGGGCAGCCGGCCTTCGGAGATCGAGGTGAAGCCGCGGATGTCGGCGAACAGGATCGCGATGTACTGCTCGCCGCCATGCGCCTGGGGTTGGCGGCGATAGGCCTCGACCGGACCGGCAGTGGCGGGCAGCAGCGGCGTCACGCGGTAATGGCCGGGCGGTGGCCGCAACTGGCAGGCCAGCCGCACGTTGGGCGGCGCACCAATGCGGGCCAGCACCTTCTGCTCGTCGGTCGAGGGCGGCGGCAGCTTGGCACGATCGGCGCCGCCGATGCGCACGCGTCAGGTCGAACAGCGACCGCGGCCGCCGCACACCGACGCGTGCGGGATACCGGCGATGCGACTCATCTCGAGGATGGTGAGGCCGGTCGGCTCGGCGATGCTGCGGCGGTCGTCGTAGTCGAGGCGGACGACGCCGGCGCGACGCTCCCACAGGTCGCGCAGAGGCCTGGCGCTCAGCACGCCCATCAGCAGCACCAGCGCGCCGATCTGCAGGTCGCGCGAGATGGCGTAGAGATTGTCGATGCCGGCCTGGGTCGGCACGTTCACGCGCTCGAACAGGTCCTGCAGGAAGCCCGGCTGTTGGGCGAGCTCAGCGACGTCGCGCAAGGCGATCGCCGCGCCGACGATGCCGCCGACCGGCACCAGCAGGGCGAAGGCATAAAGCACCGGCAGCCAGGCCTGGTACCAGGGCCGCAGGCGCCAGGCGAAGTGCAGGCCGATGCAGGCGTGGATCCAGACGACGACGGGCAGCGCGAACTGCCGCGTGACGCCCCACCAGTCGGTGGTGACCAACGAGGCGAGGACCCAGGGATATCCGGGATCGACATCGTAGAGAGTATTGGCCAGCCGCGTGCCCACGACATGGACGGCGCCCAGCGGGATGATGCTGGCGCCCAGGATCCACTGCGTCCATTCCCATGCCGACAGGCGCAGCGCGCGGCGCTTGTAGAGCGAGGAGAGAGCGAAGAAGAAGTGAGCGAACAGCGCGCCGTAGAGTACGGTCTGGCCGACGGGGTTGTGCCAGATCGCGACGAACCAGTGTCGGGCGACCTCGAGCACGCGCAGCGAGATCAGGCCGAACGTGTGATTCAGGAGATGCGTGACGACATAGAAGAACAGCAGGTAGCCCGACCAGAGTCGCAGCCGGCCGACCATGGCGCTACTTCAGGAGCGGCAGCACCGCTTCGGGCGGCCGGCCGATGGCGGCACGCTTGCCGGAAACGACGATCGGTCGCTGCAGCAGGACGGGATGGGCCACGATCGCTTTCACGATGTCGGTCTTGCTGAGATCGGTCTTCTTCTTCTTGAGCGCCTTGAACTCGGCCTCGCCGTCGCGGATCAGCATCGTCGGATCGCCGCCAACCATGTTCAGCAAGCCTTCCACCTCAGACTTACTGGGCGGCGCCTTGAGATATTCCCGGATGCTGGGCTCGACGCCCTTCTTCTTCAGCAGCTCGAGCGTCTCGCGCGACTTGCTGCAGCGCGGGTTGTGCCAGATGGTGATGGTCATGTTTGCCCCTCAGTCATCCTGAGCGCAGCGAAGGATCTCATGCCTGTAGCAAACGGCGATGAGGTCCTTCGCTGCGCTCAGGACGACGCAGGTAAGCAAGGTCACTACCCTTCGTCCAGTGCATCGGGGCTCGCGGCATCGATCACCTTTTTGGCAACGTCGAAGGCGAAGCCCGCGCGGGCCATTGCGGCGAGATCGCGGGCGCGCTTGTCCTTGCGGTCCTTGTCCGGCCGGAAGGGGCCGAGACGGCGGCGCCGCGCCAGGGCAACGGCTGCCTGCCATTCGCGCTTGGCGGGATCGGTGTCGAGCTCCTCGTCGAGCGCGTCCATTGCCTGGTCGAGCGTGTCGCCGTCGATGCCGGCGTTGCGCAGCTTCTGGCGCGTCAGCCGACTCGACGTGCCGCGGCGATGCAGCGAGCGCGCCTTGGTCTCGGCGAAGGCCTTGTCGTCGATCACGCCGGCATCGACGAACTTGGCGACGATCTCGGCGATTGCCTGCTCGACATTGTCCATGATCGCCGCTTCAGCGATCCTCGCCCTGGCGACGCGGCGGTTCAGGACGCGGCGCAGGCCCTCGGCGGTGCTGGGATAGCGTTCGAGATAGAACGTCGCGGCGTTCATCAGGTACTTGGCCGTGATCGGCCGCGCCGGACGCTTCATCGTTCAGTCCCGCAGGGGAATTCCCACCATCGCCTGCAGCTCTTCGATCGCCGCGTCGGGATCGCCGACCTTGATGGTGCGCATGCCAAGCGCGCGTGCGGGCTTGAGGTTGATGCCGAGGTCGTCGAGGTAGACGCAGTCCTCGGGCCGCACGCCCAGAAGATCACAGGCGTGCTGGTAGATGCGCGGATCGGGCTTGCGCAGGCCGAGCTTGCTCGATTCGACGATATGCTCGAACAGCGTCATCACCTCGGCGACGGCTTTGGCCTTCTCCGGGCTGCGCGCCATGCCGGGCCCTTCACCGTTCTTCATGTTGTTGGTGATGCAGGCAACACGGAAGGCCGCCTTGCAGCGGCGTAGCGCCTCGACCATCTGCGGCCGAATGTCGCCACTCAGCGACTGGAGGATGCGCCAGCCGTCGAGCATGTGGCCATGTTGTCGCGCCTCCTCTTCGAAGAGTGCGACGAATTGTTCGAGCGAGACTTCGCTGCGCTCCATTTTCGCCCAGGCATTGGTGTCGCCGTTGCGCGCATTCAGGCCACGGATGAAGTCTTTTGGAAGGCCGAGCTCTGATTCGTAACGATTAAACGCTTCGAACGGGCTGGTGAGGATCACGCCACCGAAGTCCCAGAGGACGGCCAAGGGAGGTCTTGCATGGCTCATATTCATGGTGGTGCGACCCTGTTTACCTTGTTCCTGCCGTAGTCGGCCCTTATTTCACGCCCTCCATAGGCGACGGGTTCTGCATAGACCACCTCCCGTTCGCCATCACTCCGGATTTAGGAAGTACGGAAATGAGCGAAGCAGCGGTACAGCCGCGCGGCAACGCAGTGGCACTTTCGAGCGAGGCGGAAATGGGCGACAGCGGTCGTTCGGAGACTGGCCGTTCAGATGGGCGCAATCGTCGGGCGGCCGAGACGCGCCGCAAGATCATTGCCGCTGCCAAGGCCATGATTGCCGAGACCAGCACGGCCCCCACGGTCGTCGCGGTTGCCAAGCGGGCCGATGTCTCGGTCCGATCGGTTTTCCAGCACTTCGGGGATGTCGAGTCACTTTTCGTGACCGTCGTGGACAGCGTCCGCGCCGACCTGGTCATCCCCCCGCCGACCCCGAGCTCGGGGCCGCTGGCCGGCCGCATCGAATCGTCGGTGAGCAATCTCGCCGAGGTGTTCGACAAGGTCGTGCCGCTGCGGGTCGCCGCCGGCCAGTTCGTCAACCACCCGGCCCTGATCGAGCGGGCGCAGCAGAGCAAGCGCGAGGTCCGCGAGGCCATCGCCACGGCCTTTGCGCCTGAATTCAGCGGCCTCGACGAGCAGGCTCGTGAGGAACTGTTGGATGCCGTGGGTGCTGCCTTGTCGCCGGAGGCGTGGGCGGTGCTGCGTCGCCGCGATGGGCTGAGCTTCGAGCGGGCTACGGCGGTGTGGCGCCTCACGCTGACCGCCCTGCTGACCCAGGGCTTTGCTGCCGCGACGGAATAGCCATCCTCGGGGTCCCGATTGACTTCCCGTTTGAGATCAGTGAGTTAAGGGCCCCCGAGACGGCTTTTTACAACAGTGGCAATGGCGACCAGCCAACTTCACGAAGACTACTCGCGCGAAGAAGAGGTCAAGGCGGGCTCCGACCGGAGCTTCGGCCTGGTGTTCGCCGGCTTCTTCGCCATCGTCGGCGCCCTGTCGCTGTGGCGGCAGGGCCAGGGTTGGCATTACACGCTGCCCCTGGCGGCGGCCTTCCTCGTCGTCGCCCTGACTTATCCCCGGGTGCTGGGGCCGCTCAACCGGCTGTGGCTGAAGTTCGGTCTGCTACTGTACAAGGTCATGAATCCCCTCGTGCTGGGACTGCTGTTCTTCGTGACCATCATGCCGATCGGCCTCGTCATGCGTGCCATGGGTAAGGACTTCCTCAGGCTGAAGCGCGATCCCGACGCCAAGACCTATTGGATCGCGCGGACCCCGCCAGGGCCACCGCCGCAATCCATGAAGAACCAATTCTGACCTGCCAATTCTGATCTGAAAGGACCGGTTATGGGCTCCATCCTCGTCGAACTCTGGGCCTTCATGAGGGAGCGCAAGAAGTTCTGGCTGCTGCCGATCCTGATCATGATGGTGATCTTCGGTGGCCTGATCGTGCTCACCAAGGGCTCGGCGATCGCGCCGTTCGTCTACACGCTCTTCTAGTCGCAGGAGAAGGCGTTTCATGCGCGTGCTCGGCATCTCGGCCTTCTATCATGACAGCGCCGCGGCGCTGATCGAGGACGGCCACCTCGTCGGCGCCGCGCAGGAGGAACGTTTCACCCGCAAGAAGCACGATTCGCGCTTCCCGCAGCACGCCGTGCAGTACTGCCTGGACGAGGCCGGCATCAAGCTGGCCGACGTCGACTACGTCGCCTTCTACGACAAGCCGTTCCTGAAGTTCGAGCGCCTGCTCGAGACCTACCTCGCCTACGCTCCGCGCGGCTTCCAGTCCTTCCGCATGGCCATGCCGCTGTGGCTGAAGGAGAAGCTGTTCCAGAAGACCGTGCTGCGGGACGAGATGAAGCACTGGCAGCCCGACTTCGATTGGCACAAGCGCCTGTTGTTCGGTGAGCATCATCAGAGCCATGCCGCGTCGGCGTTCTTCCCGTCGCCGTACGAGGAAGCGGCCGTGCTGTGCATGGACGGCGTCGGCGAGTGGGCGACGACCTCGCTGGCCTGGGGGCAGGGCAACAAGCTCGAGATGCTGAAGGAGATCCACTTCCCGCATTCGCTTGGGCTGCTCTATTCCGCCTTCACCTACTACACCGGCTTCAAGGTGAACTCGGGTGAATACAAGGTGATGGGGCTGGCGCCCTACGGCGAGCCGAAGTTCAAGGACAAGATCCTGGAGCACATCGTCGACCTCAAGGAGGACGGCTCCTTCCGCCTCGACCAGAAGTACTTTGACTACTGCACTGGCTTGCGCATGACGAACGAGAAGTTCGGCGAGCTGTTCGGCGGCAAGGCGCGCAAGCCCGAGGAGCTTCTGACCCAGCATCACATGGATCTCGCGGCCTCGGTGCAGGCCGTGACCGAGGAGATCGTGATCCGGCTGGCCCGCTCGGTGAAGAAGGAGACCGGCGCCAAGAATATCTGCCTGGCGGGCGGTGTGGCGTTGAACTGCGTCGCCAATGGCAAGCTGCTGCGCGAGAATCTGTTCGATGGCATCTGGGTGCAGCCGGCGGC
>JADHLS010000420.1 GCA_016780605.1 Reyranella sp. | reverse complement strand
ACCTTCGATGAGGCATTGCGGGTGAATGCAGTTGCAGCAGGTGCAACCTTTCTCAAAGGCGTCAGTTTCCAGGCGTGCGAGCGAATCGCTGACGGTCCTTTCAATTGGAAGATAAACTGCATCTCCGAAGTAGGGATGCGGCAGGATCGCGCCCGCTACATCGTGGATTGTTCTGGTCGGCGGGCACTCGTCGCCCGGACGCTCGGGGTGTCGACCGTTCCTGGCGACGATCGACTGTTCGCCTATGCGCAATGGTTTTCCTGCTCCGGCGACGATGATGACCGCTATATCCGGATCGAGGCCTCGCCAGAGGGCTGGTGGTATAGTAACCGCTTGCCAAGTACCGATAGCGCCGGAACCGGGCGATTAGTCGTCTTTCACTCCGATAAAGATCTGCCAGCAGGGAGGCTAGCTGCGTCGCGGCAAGGCTTTGATCTGCTGCTGGAGGGTTCGACACATATTGCGCCACTGCTCAAGGACAAGGGCTATCGTCCTTGCGGAAGGATCCAAGGCGCGCCAGCCAACAGTCAGCGACTACGAGATTTCTGCGGGGATGCTTGGATCGCGGTGGGTGATGCGGCGCAGGCCTACGACCCGCTGTCGTCGCAAGGCATTGACAAGGCACTCAGGACGGGCAGCCACGCCGGACACCTGATCCACTACGCGTTGACAGATCGTTCGCAAGGCACGGCGGGGTTGGGCAGCGGCAATGCGTACATCCAGCAATACGATGAGCTGCAGCGGCAACTCTGGCAAACGTACTTGTCGGAACGAGACTTCTATTATTGCCTCCAGCCCCGCTGGTCTGACCAGCCGTTTTGGCGCCGTCGGCGGCAGTCGATGAACGAGGCAAATCGCTAGTATCTTGCCGGCTTTCCCGTTTTGCCGCGCGGGCTAAGTTCAGACCACAACTCGCAAAAGGGTTCCGGTTTGCCGTGCGCAACAGTGCGGCACTATGTGACCTTGGCCAGGCGCTGATGCAGGTCCGCTGCTTTCAAGCAGCCTCCGCCTAAGCCAGTTTCGAGACGACCGCTATTAGGCCAAGAGCGGACGTCGTTCCTGTCCCGTGCCGAGTCCGTTAAGGGCCATGTGTGGACGGCTCCTGGTTGGCAAGAACAATCATCACGTCGCAGGGTTGGTCGGTGCAGCCATGTGTTCGGCCTGTTTGCGCCGTTCACATGACCGCTGGCCATAATGCCCTCCGCGGATCAGGTCCCGGTCAAAGGCACGCATTCGAAGATGCTATGGCCCAAGTGGGTTGTCCTGATCGCCGGATCGACCGGCACTGCATTACGTGCTGTTCGCCCTCCCAACCGTTACGTCACACTGACCTTGTCCAGCGTGATCTCGTTCAGGCCGCGAGCGCGGCCGGTTCCTTGTAGCGTTCGTCCTTGGCCATCATAGCCCAGGCCATCGTGGCGAGCTTATTGGCGAGCGCAATGGCGGCGACCTTGGTGGGACGCCGCGCCAGCAACGCCGTGAGCCAGGGCCGATGTTGCGTACCGTGGATCTTGGCATAGCGGATCACGGCCAGTGCGCCGGCGGTAAACAGGCTGCGCAGGTAGCGATCGCCTTGCTTGCTTATGCTGCCGAGCTTGTCCTTGCCACCGCTCGAGTTCTGCCTCGGCACCAGCCCGACCCAGGCCGAGAAGTCCCGTCCGGATCGGAAGGCGTTGGGATCGGCGACGCTGCCGGCCAGCGCGATTGCCAGAGCCGGACCGATGCCGGGAATGTCGAGCTGCCGGCTCGTCGCATTCGATCGATGCCAGGCGATGATGCATCGGTCGAACTTCAGTATCTGGGCCTTGAGCGCCCGCAGCTGCTCGCCGAGGGCAGCAACGCCCACCCGGGCGATCTCCGGCAGCCGCCGGTCGTTTTTATTAGCGACGACTTCCAGCAGGCGCTCGACGCCGCGGCGCCCGACGGCAGCGACGATCCCGAACTCGGCAAGGTAGGCGCGGATGGAGTTGATGACGGCCGTCTGCTGGCGAATGAACTGGCGCGCCCGATGAAGTATCAGGCAGGCCTGTTGCTCGGTCGTCTTGGTCGGCACGAACCGCATGGTCGGCCGCGTGACCGCTTCGCATATCGCCTCCGCGTCGGTGGCGTCGTTCTTCTGCCGCTTGACGTAGGGCTTCACATACGACGCCGGCATCAATCGCACCGTGTGGCCAAGCGCCTCCAGCTCGCGCGACCAATGGTGTGATGAGGCGCATGCCTCTATCCCCACCAGGCAGGGCGGCAGCTTCTGGAAAACGGCAACGACGTGCCGGCGCTTCAACTGGCGGCGCACGACCACCCGGCCAGCCGCATCAACTCCGTGGACTCGAAACACCGACTTCGCGATATCGAGACCGATTGTCGTGATCGACTGCATAGACAGCTCCTCCAAATGGCGGGAGCCTCAATCGCCCCCTCAGCTTGGCACTCTTGTGCCCAGGGAGGAGCCGTCCACAGCATCAAAAGCGGACATTGTCCCTTGGGCGGGTTGATGCCGGCTGCACCCGCACCTATCATTTCTCCTAAGAACGGGAGCGAAGATTGGGGCGCGAGCGGGGTAAACTGGCAACCATCTCGGCGGTCGTAATGGTGCGCGCCCGTTCCCATACTTGGCTCCCGTGATTGGCCGAAGGCTCGTCTTCGCTGGCGCGGCGGCGCTCGCTTCGGCGCCGGCAACCGGCCAGACGCCACTGAAGATCGGCTGGCTGAGCATCGGCGAGCATCCGTTTATCGCCGATTTCCGCCAGCGGATGCGCGAACTGGGATACATTGAAAGTGAGAACCTCCTAATCGAGGTCCGCTACGCCAACGGCAACGCCACGCTCCTGCCTGGTCTGGTCGATGAACTGGCGAACGCGGGCGTCGCAATGCTGGTCGTGTCGGGTAGCGCAGCCACTGATGCTGCACTCGCTGGAGCCAAGGGTGTGCCAATCGTGTTCGTGTCCAGCGATCCGACGATCAGCGGGTCGGTGGCGAGCCTTGCCCGTCCAGGCGGCGGCGCCACGGGCGTTTCCACGATGTCGGAGGATATCTCGCCCAAGAAGGTCGGGTTGCTGCGCGACGCCGTGCCCAACCTCGCGCGGCTCGCCGTTTTGGATGATGGCAGCCCCGGCGGTCACCCCCAATCTGAGAACATGGCCAATGCCGCGCGACGGGTAGGGATGGAAGCCAAGACCTTCACGCTTGCCGATCCAGCGGCGTTTGGCGCCGGCTTTGCCGACATAGCGTCGCACGGTTGGCAGGCCGCAGCGGCGGTGTCGTCGCCCCTGTTCACCGCCTCCGCGCGCCAGGTTGCCGAGCTTACAGTCAAGCACAAGCTGCCGGCGATCTTCGACACACCGGCCTTCGTCCAGGCCGGCGCGCTCATGTCCTACGGGCCCGACCTAAAGGCGGTGTTCCGCCGCCAGGCCGAGATGGTGGCGCGGCTTGGCCGTGGCACTAAGCTCGCCGACATGCCAGTGGAGCAAGCGACCAAGTTCATCTTCGCCTTCAATCAGGCGACTGCAAGGGCGTGGGGGTTGAGCTTGTCAATGCCGGTTCTGGCGGCCGTCGACGAGCTGGTCGAGTGAGCACCAGGATCGATTGCCAGCGCGATATCCGCGTTAAGTCAAAAGCGGAAGTCGCGGCCTATCGGCGTCACGTCTGCCTTGCCCCTGGAACCGGAAGTTGGGCTGCACCCAATGGAAGTCGGCCTAGGGCCAAACCCGGACGTGAGCGCACTCACTCAATCACCTCGTCGGCACGCGCGAGAAGCGCAGGTGGCATGGTCAGTCCGAGCGCTTTGGCGGTCTTGAGATTGATGACCAGTTCGAACTTGGTCGGCTGCTGGACCGGTATATCGCCGGGATTCGTCCCACGAAGGATCCTATCAACATACCCGGCGGCGCGGCGGAACAGGTCCGTGAAGTTTGGTCCATACGACATGAGTGCCCCAGCATGGACGAACGTATCGCTAAAGAAAATCGTAGGCAGCCGCGCGCCGAGCGCGAGCGCGATGATGCGGTCGCGATAGGCGTCAACGAGGGCATTGGACACGACGTAAAGTGCGTCGTTCTGCTCGTCCCTTTGGGCTTTGAGCGCTTCGAAGGCCGGAGCAATTTCCTCCCCCTGCTGGAGTTTGAGCGGCACGGCTTCGAAGCCGAGCGCTCGAGCAGCCGCCGTAACCTGCTCTAGCTCGAGCATGGCTTGGGGAGAGCCAACATCAGCCAAGATTGCCAACCGGCGTAGCCGCGGGACAACCTCGCGCAAGAGTTCGATACGCTTGCCGGCAGCATCCGCCGCCTGGATCGACAGTCCGGTGACGTTGCCGCCGGGTCGTGCCAGACTGGCAACTAGGCCGCCTTCGACCGGGTCCGGCGATATTGCAAAGACGATGGGGATGGCCGCTGTCGCCCGCCGTATGATGGGCACGGCAATTCCGTACGTGACAATGACGTCGACGTTAAGGTGGGCGAATGCGGCTGCAGACTCGGCGACACGCTCGGGGCGTCCCTCCGACCAGCGATACTCAATAGCAATCGTGCGACCTTCAATCCAGCCAAGTTCGCGCAGTTGCGCCACAAATGCTGCAGTCCATGGACCCCAGGACCCTCCAGCGTCCACGCCTAGAAACCCGATGGCCGGTAGCTTTCCCGTGTGCTGCGCGCGTGCAGCGAGCGGCCAGGTTACCGCCGCGTTCCCCACAAGAGTGACGAATTTCCGCCGTCTCACGAACCGCCCCCGGTCATAGAAATAGTTGTTACCACACTTTCAAAGAGGAAGCGGCTTACCATGAACCCAAGGGGTAAGTGTCCGAGTTGGGTCGAGGCTGTGTGAAAACCCTTCCTAAGTTAGAATCTCGTCGAGACTGCTTCGGAGTAGGAGATGAAGCGCTTCGTCGAGGGTGAGGATCGCCGGCAGGCCCTGCTTCCGGAATATCTGGATGTGGACCCAGTCCAGTTCGAACCGGTCTCCACCGCCAATTCCCTGCTAGCAGGGAATTTTGCAGGGAATTTAGACGTAGGCAGCGGCCGCTCAGATGACGGAGAGCCCGCGTTTCTATTGACCGAACGCCGATCATCGACGGATTGACCTGAAAAAGAGCAGCGAATTTTGTGCTGCCGAACAGGGAAACAACGGTCCAGGAACAGGGATCAGTGTCGGGCGCCGCGCCGCCCCTTGGACACCGCGCCCAAAACGGCGCCCAGCGCGATGCCGAGCATCTGAAAAAGAGCGTCCGGGCGGAAAAGCTGGCAGCCGGCGGTAGCGCCAAACGCCGGACGGCGGTATGCCATCGGGCCGATTCTGGCCGTCTGGCGGCCAACTCGATGCCGGCTGGTCAGGCCTGCCGAAAAGAGTGGCAGGCTCGGAGGGCACTGCGTCGCGACTGTCGGATCGCATCAGCCTCGGCCGGGCCTAACGCGCCGGACCGTAGCAGCCCGATTCAAAAAACCGCATAAAACCTTAGGCTGGCGCCCGTTGCCTCCCGAAAAAGGTCAGCTAGCCTCGCCATGTCACAGGCCTTTTCCAGCGCATCGGTCCGACTGGAGGGCGGGATACACCGTGCCAGTTCACGTCCTGAGCTGACGCCAGCTGTTCCCCTG
>JADHLS010000419.1 GCA_016780605.1 Reyranella sp. | reverse complement strand
TACTGGTGTGAACTGGCGAGATTGATCGCGTAGTCGCGGAAGCCGCTGCAGGTCACGGTGCGGTACTTGGCCGTCGGAAAGCGGTTCGTGTTCGAGCGATCATGCGCGCCGTCCTGGCCCAGCCGCTTGGCGCCGAGGTTCACGGCCATGCTGAGCTTCAGCACGGCGTCCTCCTCGCTGGCATAGACAGAGATGCGCTTGCCCATACGGTCGAGCGCGCTCAGCCGACCGAGCGGCAGGAAGTCGAAGGTGTTGTAGACCTCGTCGGCGGCGGCCAGCACGATCTCGTCGAACATCATGGCATCGCCGTTGCCGTGGGCGAACCAGCTCTCGACGGCGGCCTGCAGCGCCCAGTTGCCCATGCTGTGTGCCAGCAGGAAGGCGCGGTTCCCCTTGGCCCGTGCCGCGGCGATGATCGGCTCGAGATTGGCGAGGAAGCTCATGAGGTGCAGGCCGGACTGGCCGGCGGTCGTCTGGTCGCGCCGGTAGGCGGCATCGGGGAAGGGCAGGCTGATCAGCTTGCCGAGCGAGGGCCAGCTGAAGGCCACCACCGCGGTGTCGGCGTCCTGCAGGCCCGACGCGGCAAACCATTGCTGGTTGAAGGCGGCGCGGGTGATGGCATTCTCGAAGCTGTTGTCGAAGCCGTGGATGAAGACCAAGAGATTGCGCCCGGGATCGCTGAGATCGCCGACGACGCCCTCGTCGAACTGGCCCTTCTGGATGGACTGGATATTTGTGATGGCGCCGATCGTGTCGGCCGTCAGGTTGGCGTCATTCACGAACGCCGTGCCATAGGTGACCTCGGTGGGCTGGGACGGCGCCACCGCGCTTTCGCTGTAGCTCTGCACCCGGTCGGGCGGACCGTTCAGGACGCGGTTCGTCGCGAAATGGACCGTTGTCGGCATCGGCGCTCCCTGTGCCCAATCAGTTGTAATACAATCAGCTTCTTCGCGCAATCTGCCAGGACGCCTATCTCGATGACGTGATGGGGCAGGCGGGTATTGTCATTCCGGGCGCAGCGAGGGATGACAGGACTAAAACGGGATCGCGACCAGCGTGTCGAAGCGGCGGCTGTCGCAGACCACGATGCGCTCGGCGAAGCGCAGCGCACCCGAGGCGTCGGGCTGGACCTTGTCTCGGTAGCAGCCGGTGGCGAAGACGTTCATGTCGCCCTCGCGCATGATGCGCACGATCAGGAAGGGCGTCTCGACCTCGGCCGTCCCGTTCGCCTGGCCCAGCACTACCGGCAGGCCGACGATATGGCGATAGCGCTGGCGCTCGTAGATGTTGACCTTGCGCAGCGAGGAGATGCGGTCTTCCAGCATGCCGCGCGTGTCGGCGTAGATCAGGGCGCCTTCGAGCCCGCGGGCCACGTTCTCCGCCGTCGTCACCTTGTAGAGGCAGGGATCGTGGAACAGCTTGGGCCATTCCTCGAACTGCTCGTTGTCGATGACGCGCGCGTAAGCGGCGTTGAGTTCGACGAGGCGGGCGACGTCCATCCGCCTAGTAGCCCATATGCCGCCGGTAGGCCTTCCAGAAGCCGCGCACCGAGGCTTCGGTGGCGCGGGTGGCCTGGCTCTCGGCGGTGCTGCCGCCCATCTCGATCACCGAGACTTCGTCGCCCGCGGCGGCGGTGCCGCGTTGGACGAAGCCGCCGACGCAGCCGTCTTCCATCGATATGAAACCTGCCGGCCCGACCAGGTTCTGCTGCTTCAGACGGCGCCGGTTCATGTCCGGCGTGTCGTCCTCGAAACCGAAATAGGTCCACACCAGGTCCATCTTGTCGACGCCGCGCGGCACGACATGGCGCACCGCCAGGCAATTGTGGATCTGCTGCAGGATGAAGCCCGGGAATACCGACAGGATCTGCAGCTGGATGTGGTCGCCGAATTCCTCGACCGAATCGAGCAGGCTGGGATCGGCCAGCGCGAACTTGCCGTCCTGATCGGAGCGGATCTGCTGCTCCTTGTAGGCATTGGCATTGGCGCCCTCAGGCACCGCGATGGTGTAGCTTGAATGGTTGCCGCCGTCGGGGCTTACCAGCACGCCGCCGCCCTGGGTCAGGCGCGAGATGCGGAAGGTCGCCAGGAACGTGTGCAGGATCGAGGCGTGATAGGTGTCCTTCACATTCTCGATGTAGAGCTTCCAGTTGTTGGGCAGCGGCTGCACGAAGCGGCCCATCACCCGGATCGGCCGGTTGAGCACGCGCTTCAGGCGGCTCAGTACCTCGCTGCCGATATATTCCTCGATCGGTGGCGTGTCGGCCGACAGCGTCGCGAACACCAGGCCGCAGAGCGTCGTGGTGCGGAGCTTCCTCGGGTTGAAATCGTCGCGGCAGAAATCCTTGGGTAGGCCGCCGACTCCGTTGATGCCGCGCTCGAAAGCGATGCCGCGGAGGTTGCCGGCGAGGTCGTAGCTCCAGGAGTGATAGACGCAGCGGAACTGGTTGCCGACATTGCCGCCGTCATCGAAGGCGATCAGCGCGCCACGGTGCGAGCAGCGGTTCTCGAAGCAGTTGATCGAGCCGTCGGCCGCGCGCACGGCGATCACCGGCATGATGCCGACATGGTTGGTGCGGTAGTCGCCCTTGTTGGGGATGTCCGCTTCCAGGCAGATGAAGTTCCAGGTCCGGCCCTCGAACAGGCGCTGCATCTCGCGCTTGTAGTTGGCGTCGTCCTGGTAGACCCAGTAGGGCACGCGGGCGAGCGAATCCTCCGGCCACAGGCCGTCCGAGGTCGCGGTCCTTTCGGCGATGCTCTCGGGGGTTTCGTCGTGTCGGATGTCCATGCGAACCTCCTGTCACTCCAGCGTTACATTGGCCGACTTGATGACGCTGCGCCAGCGCGCTTCCTCGTCCTTGATGAAGGCGGCGGTCTCGGCCGGGGTGCCGCCCTGCGGTTCGGCGCCCAGCTCGAGGAACCTTGACCGCACGTCCGGCTGCTTCAGGGCCGCCGCCATGTCGGCGCTCACCTTCTGTGCGATCGAATCTGGCGTGCCGGGTGGCGCCACCAGGGCGAACCAGGCGCTGGCCACCAGGCCGGGCAGGCCGAGCTCGGCCGTGGTCGGCACGTCGGGCGCGACCGGGCTGCGGGTGCGGCTGGCCAAGCCCAGGAACTTCACCTGCTTCTGGTTCTCGAAGCGCAGCGAGGCGGAGATGTTGCCGATGAAGATGTCGACGCGGCCGGCGGCGATGTCGACAAGCGCCGGACCCTCACCTTTATAGGGCACGTGCACCAGCTCGATGCCGGCGAGGGTCGCGAGATTGCTGGCCGACAGATGCGAGGTCGAGCCGTTGCCCTGCGAGGCGTAGGTCGCCTTGCCGGGATTGGCCTTGGCCCAGGCGATGAACTCTTTCAGCGAATTGGCCGGCAGGTCGAAGCGCGCCGTGATGACATTGGGCACCAGCGCCAGGACGCCGATGGGCACGAACCTGGTCCAGTCGTAGGGCAGCGTCTTGTAGAGGTTGTGGTTGATGGACAGTGGGCCGGGCGGGCTGCACAGCAGGGTGTAGCCGTCAGGGTCGGCGCGATAGACGATCTCGGCCCCGACATTGCCGCCCGCGCCGGCGCGGTTGTCGATGATCACCGGTTGTCCCCAGGCTGCCGACAGCTTCTCGGCGACCAGGCGGCACAGGATGTCGGCCGAGCCGCCGGCCGGGAATGGCACGACGATGCGCACCGGCTTGTTGGGATAATCGGTCTGGGCGAAGGCGGGTGCGGCCAGCAGCAACAGCAGCGCTGCGATGGCGCGCAACAGGAGCGTCATTCGGCGTCACCCTCCCTTTTGGTTCCGCTTGGGGGCGTTGTCTTGTCGGCTATGGTACCTCATCTCAGGATGCAGGACATGTCGGGCCCGTTTCACGATTTCGTACAGTCGATCCGACCACAGAGCCCACTGCGGGACGCCATAACGGCGGCGTGGCGACGGCCCGAGACCGAATGCCTGCCGCCGCTGATCGAGCAGGCGAGGCTGCCGCCCGCCCGCATGGCGCGTGCCCGCGCACTTGCGACGAAGCTCGTTGAAAAGCTGCGCGAGAAGACTCCGTCCGGCGGCGTCGAAGGCCTGATCCACGAATATGCGCTGTCGAGCCAGGAGGGCGTGGCGCTGATGTGCCTGGCCGAGGCACTGCTGCGCATTCCCGACGACGACACACGCGATGCGCTGATCCGCGACAAGATCGGCGGCGGCGACTGGCGCGCCCATCTCGGCCACAGCCCCTCGCTGTTCGTCAACGCCGCGACCTGGGGCCTGCTGCTGACCGGCCGGCTGACCGCGACCAGCAGCGAGCAGGGCCTGTCGGCGGCGCTGGTGCGCCTGATCGGGCGCGGCGGCGAGCCCTTGATCCGCACCGGCGTCAACATCGCCATGCGCCTGATGGGCGAGCAGTTCGTCGCCGGCCAGACCATCGAGGAGGCGCTGGACAACGGCCGCGACCGCGAGGCGCAGGGCTTCCGCCATTCCTACGACATGCTGGGCGAGGCGGCCGTGACCGCGGAGCAGGCCTTCGCCTACATGCAGGCCTATCGTCGCGCCATCCATGCCATCGGCGGCGCGGCGCGCGGCCGCGGCATCTACGAGGGGCCGGGCATCTCGATCAAGTTGTCGGCGCTGCATCCACGCTACAGCCGGGCGCAGATCGAGCGCGTGCAAGGCGAGCTCTATCCGCGGCTGAAGGAGCTCGCTGTGCTGGCGCGCCACTACGACATCGGCCTCAACATAGATGCCGAGGAGGCCGACCGGCTGGAAATCTCGCTCGACCTGCTGGAGCGGCTCTGTTTCGAGCCCGAGCTCGAAGGCTGGAACGGCATTGGCTTCGTCGTGCAGGCCTACCAGAAGCGGGCGGTGTTCGCGATCGACTGGCTGATCGATCTCGGCCGGCGCTCGAAACGCCGGCTGATGGTGCGGCTGGTCAAGGGCGCCTACTGGGATGGCGAGATCAAGCGCGCGCAGCTCGACGGGCTGTCGGACTATCCGGTGTTCACGCGGCGCATCCACACCGACATCTCCTATCTCGCCTGCGCGCGCCGGCTGCTGGCAGCGCCCGATGCCGCCTTCCCGCAGTTCGCCACGCACAATGCGCTGACGCTGGCCACCATCCACGAAATGGCCGGCGGTAATTTCTATGCCGGCCAATACGAGTTCCAGTGCCTGCATGGCATGGGCGAGCCCCTCTACGAGGAAGTCGTCGGCCGCGCCAACCTCAACCGACCCTGCCGCATTTATGCGCCGGTCGGCACGCACGAGACGCTTCTGGCCTATCTGGTGCGCCGCCTGCTGGAGAACGGCGCCAACACATCGTTCGTCAACCAGATCGCCAATCCCGAGGTGACGCTCGACTTGCTGCTCGCCGATCCGGTTGAGCGGGCCTTGGCGCTCGACCCGGTCGGTGCGTCGCATCCGCGTATCGTCCTGCCGCGCGACCTGTTCGGCGGCGCGCGCCCGAACTCACGCGGCCTCGATCTCGCCAATGAGCGGGTGCTCGATGGCCTTGCCGCGATCTTGGCGCGGGCGACGCCGCTCGTTGCGGTGCCAGTGCTTGCCGACGGTCGACGCGACGGCACTGCGGCTGATGTCACCAACCCTGCC
>JADHLS010000418.1 GCA_016780605.1 Reyranella sp. | reverse complement strand
CCTTGGGGGAGAGGTTAGGTGAGGGGGTTCAACGCGAAGGTTGTCTCCTGCAACACCCCCTCACCCAGCCTCTCCCCCAAGGGGGAGAGGAGCATGAGAGGCAGGTTGAGAGGCCTTTACGCCCCCACCAAATCCTCGACCTCGTCGTCGGTCGGGAACCGGCCGGTCTTGCTGCGGGTGTATTTGAGTGTGCCGTCGACGGTGACGTCGAACTGGCCGGATCGGCCGATGCGCAGCTCGATGTCGGCGGCGCCCAGCTTCTGGAGGCTATCCCTCACACGGAGGGCCTGCGGCTTATAACCTCAAGCGCCGCAGTATTCGATCAGGACTTTCATGACATCAAGGTGGGGCGCTAGGCTCGTTCCCACAAGGGGGATTTCTCGATGAAGTATGGACCGCTCGGCCGCTCGGGCCTGATCGTCAGCCGCATCTGCCTCGGCGGCAATTCCTGGGGCGCCAAGGGCCGCCGCGGCTGGGGCAAGTTCGACGAGGCCGAGGCGCCGGCCTATTTCAAGCGCGCGCTCGATGTCGGCATCACCTTCTTCGACACCGCCGACGCCTACAATGCCGGCCGCTCCGAGGAGATCATCGGCGCCACCCTCATGAAGATGGTGAAGCGCGAGGACATCGTGCTTTCGACCAAGGTCGGCATCCGCATGAGCGACAGCCAGAACAACCAGGGCACCGGCCGCAAGCATCTGATGGCCGCGGTCGATGCCCAGCTGAAGCGCCTGCAGACTGACTACATCGACGTCTACCAGGTCCACCGGCTGGATCCCTACACGCCGGTCGAGGAGACCATGTACTCGCTCGATCAGATCGTGCGCTCGGGCAAGGTGCGCTACATCGGCGGCTCGACCATGCCGGCCTACAAGTTCGCGCAGATGATCATGATCGCCGACTGGAAGGGCTATGCCCGGCCGATTGCCATGCAGAACCTCTACAACCTCATCCAGCGCGAGGAGGAGCGCGA
Source organism: Reyranella sp. (assembly GCA_016780605.1). Lineage (GTDB taxonomy): Bacteria > Pseudomonadota > Alphaproteobacteria > Reyranellales > Reyranellaceae > Reyranella. The sequence goes on along the minus strand of JADHLS010000418.1, from coordinate 4,622 downwards.
GATGAACCGGTTGTGCCACGAGCAGGGCGTCGGATTGATCCCGTACTCCCCGCTGGCGCGTGGCTTCCTCGCGGCCAATCGCAGCAAGGAAGGCGGCGGCGAGACCGAGCGCTCCAGGAACGACGCGCAGGTCAAGGCCGGCACCTATCGCGACTGCGACTGGGAGGTCGTCGAGCGGCTGAAGAAGGTGGCCACGGCCAAGAACGCCTCGCCGGCACAGGCGGCCCTGGCGTGGCTGCTCAGCAAACCCTATATGGGTTCGCCCATCATAGGCGCCACCGGCCTCGATCAGCTGACCTCGGCGGCGCAGGCCACCGAGTTCACGCTCACCGGCGACGAGTCCAGCATGCTCGAGGAGCCCTACCAGTACCGCGTGTCGCCCGAGAGCTGAGTCCTGTCAGTGGAGGTCATTTCATGAGCACGACCAAGACCTATCCTGTCACGCGCACCGATGCCGAGTGGCGCAAGCTCCTGACGCCCGAGCAGTACGACGTGATGCGCGCCCACGGCACCGAGGCGCCGGGCAGCTGCGCGCTGCTGGTCGAGAAGCGGCCGGGCCATTTTACCTGCGCCGGTTGCGGCACGACGCTGTTCCAGGGCAAGCGCAAGTTCGACAGCGGCACCGGCTGGCCGAGCTTCGACGAGCCGGTCGCCGGATCGACGGAAACATCGGTCGATCGCAGCTACGGCATGGTGCGCGTCGAGGTTCATTGCGCCACCTGCGGCAGCCATCTCGGGCACGTCTTCGACGACGGCCCGCCGCCCACCCATCAACGCTATTGCATCAACGGCGTCGCCATGAACTTCGTGCCGGACAGCGCGGAGAAATAGGGCTCATCGCTGGGAGCGCGCCACTCCGTGGCGCTCATGCTTGGTTGATACAATGATGCGCCAGGGTCGCGGTTTACCGCGACCTGAGTGGCGGCTCCCAGCTATGAGCGCCGCCGCCTGAGGGCCGCCGCGAACCACAGCGCCAGCAGCGGCAGCACGACCGCGGCGATCCAGAACACCGGCGGCGCCCCCCAGCGGTCGACGATGGGGGCGGCGAGCGGCACGCCGATCGCCTGGCCGACGAACAGGCAGAGCGCAAACAGCGCCATGGCGGCGCCGCGCGCCTCGGGCGCCATCTGCGTGCCGTGCGTCTGCAGCGTGTTGTGCAGCATGTAGAACGACACGCCCGACAGCATGATGGCGGCGAACTCGACCTCGGCCGACGGCGCCAGCGCCATGATGGCGAAGGCAAGGCCAAGACCCATCCCGCCCCAGATGCAGAGCCTGCGCTCGCCCAGAAACCGGACCAGCAGCGGCGCCATCAGTACATAGGTGAAGCCGCCGGCGCCGAAAGCCGCCACCGCCAGGCCGATGGCGGCAAAGCCCAGATCGAAGCGCTGGTGCAGGTCGGCGCCGACGAAAGTGAAGGCGCCCCAGAACGTGCCGCCCTCCAGCGCCACCACGGCGACGACGATGATCACCCAGCGACGGCGCAGCACCGCCAGCATCTGGCCGACCATCGAGCCCGCCTGTGCCGCCGTCGGGCGCGCAATCTCGGGACGGGCCCGCATGACGGCGAACAGCGCACCGCCGGCGCCGATATAGGGCACGGCAAGCACCCAGAAGACCGAGCGCCAGCCCAGCCAGTCGCCGATCGCTCCGCCCAACGCCGCGCCCGTCATCAGGCCGAGCGTCTGGCCGGTCAGGAAACGCGCCAGGGTGGCCTGCCGGCGCTCGTAGCTCACATTGTCGCCCAGCCAGGCGATGGCGAGCGGAATGATCGCCGAACTGGTGACCCCCGTGAGGAAGCGCGCCAGGGTGAGCCAGGCCAGCGACTCCGCCAGCGCACTCAGCATGCAGCAAAACGCCGCCAGGAGGCAGGCGATCGCCACGACCGGCATCTTGCCGTAGCGATCGCCGAACGGGCCGTGCACCAGGACGAACACGCCGTTGGCGAAAAGAAAGGCAGTGGCCTGGACGGACGCCGCGCCGACGCTGACATGGAAGGTGGCGGCCAGCTGCACCAGCAGCGGATCGGTGACGCGCATATTGGCGGCGGAGGCGAAGGCGGCCACCGACAGCAACGCAATGGCCAAGGTCGAGGCCCGCGCCGGCGGTCGCGCTGCCGAAGCGGGCGAACTCATGTCAACCCGGTTAGCGGCTCGACGCTCGAAAGGAAAGAACTCTTGGCGAGCAGCAGCCTTGACCTATGGTGGGGGCATGATGGAAGAAATCTTGCTCCTGGTGCGCGATCCCAATGCTTGGCTCGCCTTCGCGACGCTGGTGATCATGGAAGTCGTGCTCGGCATCGACAACCTGATCTTCATCTCCATCCTGACCAACAAACTGCCGGAACATCAGCGCTCGAATGCCCGGCGCATCGGCATTGGCCTCGCCGTCATCCTGCGGCTCGGCCTGCTGAGCGGCGTTGCCTACATCGTGCAGCTGACGGCGCCGCTGTTCGACATCTTCGGCAAGAGCTTCTCCTGGCGCGACCTGATCCTGATCGTGGGCGGCCTGTTTCTGATCTACAAGGCGACCAGCGAGATTCACGACCATGTCTCGCCGCACGACGACGAAGACGAGGCGGGCGACGCCGTGCGCGCCACCATGGCCGGCGTGATCGTCCAGATCCTGATCCTCGACCTGGTATTCTCCCTCGACAGCATCATCACCGCGGTCGGCATGACCGACGACATCCCGATCATGATCGCAGCGGTCATCGTGGCGGTGACCCTGATGCTGCTCGCTGCCGACCCGCTGGCGCGCTTCATCGGCAACAACCCAACCATCGTCATGCTGGCGCTGGGCTTCCTGCTGATGATCGGCACCACGCTGATCGCCGACGGCGCGGGCGTGAAGGTGCCCAAGGGCTACATCTACGCCGCCATGGCCTTCTCGGCCCTGATCGAGGCGCTGAACATGCTGGCTCGTCGCGCTGAGCGAAAACGCCGCCCGCTGCGGAAACGGCCGCGCTGACAAGCCGCCGAGCCGCCCTTAAGCTTGCCGCATGAAGCTGAAGGCCTCATGAAACTCAAAGACCGCGTGGCGATCGTCACCGGAGCGGCGTCGGGCATCGGTGCCGCGTCGTCTCGCCTGTTTGCCGCCGAGGGCGCCAAGCTCGCCCTGGTCGACCAGGACAAGGTCGGCCTGGGCCAGGTCGCGGCCGACATCGAGGCGGCGGGCGGCAGCGCCATCATCATCCCCGCCGATGTCAGCAGCGATGCCGAGGCGCGCGCCGGCGTCGATCGCGTGATCGAGAAGTGGGGCCGCATCGACGTCCTGCTGACGGCCGCCGGCCTGTCGACCGGCGGCACGGTCGACACGATCGAGGAAGCCGCCTGGGACCGCACCTTCGACGTCAACGTCAAGGGCACCTATCTCTGGATCCACTACGCCATCCGATCGATGATCGAGAACAAGTCGGGCGCCATCGTCACCATCGGCTCGCAGCTCGCCCAGTCGAGCCCCGGCAAGAACGCGGCCTACATCGCGTCGAAGGGTGCGATCGCCTCTTTCACCAAGACCATGGCGGTCGACCATGCGGCGCAGGGTATCCGCGTCAATGCGCTGATGCCGGGCGTCATCGACACGCCCATGCCCGCCAACTCGCTGAAGCGCTATGCCGATCCCGAGGCGATGAAGACCTTCTGGAAGCATCGCCATCCCATGGGTCGCATCGGCAAGCCGGAGGAGGTGGCGCGCGCCGCCTTGTTCCTGGCCTGTGAGGATTCCTCGTTCGTAACGGGTACCCTGCTGTTCATCGACGGCGGCTGGACGGCGCAGTGATGGGCCAAGGCATGCACAAGAAACTCACCTCCGAACAGGTCGCTGCTTACGAGCGCGACGGGTACGTCTGCCCGGTCGACGGCTTTTCGCCGGAGCAGGCGCGTGCCTGGCGCGGCAAGCTGGAGGCCTTCGAGGGCGCCCAGGGCCAGAAGATGACCCGCGGCCACAACTTCAAGCCGCATCTCCTGTTCCCCTGGGTCGACGAGATCGTGCATGCACCGGAGGTGCTCGACGCCGTCGAGGACCTGATCGGGCCCGATATCCGCCTGTTCCATCTCAGCGTCTGGCCCAAGGATGCCGGCTCGGGCACCTATGTGAGCTGGCATCAGGACGCGACCTATTTCGCCCTCGAGCCGGCCTGCCACGTCACGGCGTGGGTGGCGCTGACCGATGCGCCGATCGAGGCGGGCTGCATGGAGGTCGTGCCGGGCTCGCACAAGCTCGGCCAGCTGCCCCATGCCGAGCTGCAGGACACCGAGAACCTGTTGTCGCGCGGCCAGACCCTGGCGGTCGACGTCGATCGCCAGCGCACGGCCTTCATGCCGGTGAAGGCCGGCCAGTTCTCGCTGCATCACACGCACCTGGTCCACAACTCGCGGCCCAACCGTTCCAACGACCGCCGCATCGGGCTCGGCATCAGCTACATCCCGACCTGGGCGCGCTGTACCTCGAAGAATCGCGTCACCGCCATGCTGGTGCGCGGCGAAGACAAATACGGCCACTTCGACGACGAACGGCGTCCGGTCGAAGACGCCGGCCCCGCCGAGCGCGCCTTCCATGCCGAGGCCGTGGCCCGCTTCCGCGCGATGAACGCCGTCGAATCCGATGAGAACAAGGTCGCC
>JADHLS010000417.1 GCA_016780605.1 Reyranella sp. | reverse complement strand
CGACTATGCGGCCGACAAGATCGGCCTGACCTACGGCATCACCGCCGAGATCAACCGGCCACTATGGGCGGCGCGCCTGGGCTACTTCCTGGTGCCCACCTTCCCCAACGACAGCACCTTCAACATGAACCTGTTCTCGACCGGCGGCTATGTCGGCGAGCTTGAGATGCGCTACAAGCCCTACGATCGACCGGGGTCGGTCCGTCTGGGCGCCTGGCTCAACAGCGCAATCATGGGGTCTTACGACCAGGCGGTCGCGCTTGCCGCGCTCGACCCGACTGGCACGCTCAGCCCGGCCGACACCATCGCGCAGACCCAGCAAGTCCGCACCAAGTACGGCTTCTATCTCAACTTCGACCAGGAGATCACCGACTGGCTCGGCATGTTCGGCCGCTTCAGCTGGAACGACGGCCGCACCCAGATCATCGCTTTCACCGATATCGACACCAGCCTGTCGCTGGGCCTGTCGATGAAGGGCACGGCGTGGGGCCGGCCGGACGACCGCGTTGGCATTGCCGGTGCGTGGAACAACATCTCGGGCAACCACAGCGGCTTCCTGGCTGCTGGCGGCCTCGGCATTTTGGTCGGCGACGGCGCCCTGACATACGCCTCCGAAAACATCTTCGAGGCCTACTACGCCTTCCAGGTCGCCAAGGGCGTCGTGCTCACGGCTGACTACCAGTTCCTCGGCAATGTTGCCTACAACATGCTACGCGGCCCGGTGAACGTGCTGAGCGGGCGGCTGCACATCAGCTTCTAGATGAGAAATCCACCGCCAGCTCCAATTTACGAGTCACCAGCCATGAATGAACGAGCAAAGCACCACATGAATGCCCGAGAGACCGGGCGAAACAAACCGGTCGTTTCCGCTCGCCTGATCGAGCTGTGTGATTGCACGCCGGACGAAGCGCTCGAACGATTGGAGGCAGTGCGAAGCGGATTGAGCGAGCCACAGGTTGAGGCCCGTCAGGAGCAATATGGCCGTAATGAAGTGACGCACGAGAAGCCGCCGACCTGGTGGCAGCAGCTCTTTCACGCCTTTCTGACGCCCTTCAACGGCGTGCTGTTCGCAGTCAGCATCGTTTCGCTGTTTTCCGACGTGATCTTTGTGGCGCCGGAGGATCGTTCGTTCAGGACGATCATCGTGCTGGGCTCGATGGTGCTGCTCAGCACGCTCTTGCGTTTCTGGCAGGAGTTTCGATCGAACAAGGCCGCGGAAGAGCTCAAAGCCATGGTGAGCTCCACCACGGCGGTGCTACGTGCCGGCATGTCGCGCCCCCAGGAGACGCCGATCTCTGCTCTTGTGCCGGGAGACATCCTCTACCTGTCGGCTGGCGACATGGTACCCGCCGACGTGCGGCTCCTGACAGCCAAGGACCTGTTCGTCAGCCAGGCCATGCTGACCGGCGAATCAATCCCGCTGGAGAAACATCCGGTTCTGCCGGTTGGCAAGAATGCGATCCAGGCGGGTAGTGCTCTGGAGCTCGAAGCCGCCTGCTTCATGGGCACGAACGTGGTGAGCGGCACGGCCACCGCTGTGGTGGTGGCGACAGGCGATGCGACCTATTTCGGTGCCATGGCGAGGGACATCGTCGGTGCCCGGCCTCTCACCAGCTTCGACATCGGAATCAACCGCGTCAGCTGGATGCTGATCCGTTTTCTTCTGGTGATGACGCCCTTGGTGTTTCTTATCAACGGGCTCGGCAAGGGCGAGTGGCTGGAATCGCTGCTGTTTGCGGTATCGGTCGCGGTCGGTTTGACGCCCGAAATGCTGCCGATGATCGTGACCGCCAACCTCGCCAAGGGCGCGGTCATGATGGCGCGCCGCAAGAGCATCGTGAAACGGCTCAACGCCATCCAGAATTTTGGCGCGATGGATATCCTGTGCACCGACAAGACCGGTACGCTGACACAGAATAAGGTCATCCTCGAGCGCCACCTCGACATCCATGGCAACGAGGACAGCCAGGTCCTGGAACTGGCGTGGCTCAACAGCTTCCATCAGACGGGCTTGAAGAACCTGCTGGACGTCGCGGTCCTCGAATACGCAGAGCAGTACGAGCTGATCGGCAAGCTGCAGCACTATCGGAAGATCGACGAGATCCCATTCGACTTCATGCGGCGGCGGATGTCCGTCATCGTCCGCAATGGCGGCAAGAACCTCCTCGTGTGCAAAGGCGCGATCGAAGAGGTGCTGTCGCTCTGTACGTCCGCCGACGACAACGGCGCGGCGCCAGGAGGGCAGGTCCCGTTCACCGACGAGATGCGCACGAACGTGCGCGCGTTCACGCGCGATCTGAACGAGGACGGCCTACGGGCGCTGGCCGTCGCCTACAAGTGGTTGCCGCCCGAGGACCGCACCTACACGGTCGGCGACGAGAAGGAGCTCGTGCTCGCCGGCTATGTTGCGTTTCTCGATCCGCCCAAGGAGTCGGCGCGCGAGGCGATCGGGGCACTGCGAGAGCATGGTGTCGACATCAAGATCATTACCGGTGACAACGAGGTCGTCACGCGCAAGATCTGCAAGGAAGTCGGACTCGCCGTCGACAAAGCCATGCTGGGGGCTGACGTGGCGGCTCTCAGCGACACCGAGCTCGCAAACGCGGCAGGGCGAATCACGATCTTCACCAAGATGTCGCCTTTGGAGAAGTCGCGCGTGATCCGCGCGCTCCAGAGCAAAGGCCATACCGTCGGCTATCTCGGCGACGGCATCAACGACGCCGCAGCGCTCAAGGACGCGGACGTGGGAATTTCCGTCGATACTGCAGTTGACATCGCCAAGGAGTCTGCCGACATCATCCTGCTCGAGAAGAGTCTGCTCGTCCTCGAGGAGGCGGTGATCGAGGGACGCAAGACGTTCGCCAACATCACCAAGTACATCAAGATGACGGCGAGCTCGAATTTCGGCAACGTCTTCAGCGTCCTCGTCGCTAGCATCTTCCTGCCTTTCCTGCCGATGCTGCCGATTCAATTGCTGATCCAGAACCTGCTTTACGACATCTCGCAAATCTCAATCCCCTGGGACGACGTCGACGAGGACTACCTCAAGCAGCCTCGCAAATGGGACGCCGGCGGCCTCGCGCGGTTCATGGTGTTCATCGGCCCGATCAGCTCGATCTTCGACATCGTGACCTTCATCGTCATGTGGCACGTGTTCGGTGCCAATTCAGTCGAGCATCAATCGTTGTTTCAGTCCGGCTGGTTCGTCGTCGGTCTGCTGACGCAAACCTTGATCGTGCACATGATCCGGACGCAACACATCCCATTCATCCAAAGTCGGGCCGCCTGGCCAGTCATCCTGCTTACGGCGAGCATCATGGCGATCGGCATCTACTTGCCATTCTCGCCACTCGGCGAGCACGTCGGAATGGTGCCATTGCCGCCTTCGTACTTCCCGTGGCTCGTCGGGATCCTGTTGTGTTATTGCCTTTTGACCCAACTGATAAAGCGATTCTACATCCGCCGCTTTGGGCAGTGGCTGTGAAGCATCAACAGGGCGCCGACGAGGTGCGCAGGGTGTTCAGTCCTGACAACCGTTCATATTACCGCGCGGCTGAGTTTCGTGCATGAGCCGGCTTGCGCACCTTCAGCATGAAATGGTGAGCGGGAGCCGCTTCGCTCTCATCCATCTGCTCGCATTGACCGGAATCCTGGTCATGAACTTGACCAGAGGGTTGTATCGGGGGAATTGGATCCAGCGCCGCGGCCTTCGAGTCGGTGTGCGTACTGCACTTCGTTGTAATGCGATTGGGCTCCATCTTCTCCGGAGCGAAACGCGCCCGCATGATCGACGCGACCGGCCCACAACCCCAAGATGAGGCCCCCATTTTTCGGGAAAGTCATCGAGGGGCACGCTAAACAAATTAAGTGCCCAAGATGCAAGGTTGTACTGGGGGGCCGGCCTACGATGCCAATCGCAGGGGTACGAAGTTCGGGCGCATCGTCGATGCCATGATGGAACAACGCAAGGAGGGCTTGGCGGTATTCGACCTCCGCGACCTGTTCGCCGGAGAACGATTGACCCGGCCACCACCAACATACGCCGCATCCCAGTTGATGAATCCCCGCACCCAGCGGCCATCGACCACACTTGATATGGATCAAAGCCCACCGGCATTAGCTCGCTACCATTCAACTATCATCGGTTGCGAATTAAATCTCATGAGACGATGCACACCCAAAGCGCGCCTCGTCCTGGCCAATAGGCGCCCAAAGCTCTTTGTTAAAGGGAAGCGACTAGAAGTCTGGCTGGTGCAGGGGGATAAGGCGATCAAGCGAGTGGGTTCCGTCCGCCTCGTGCTGGCACAGGATGCGCTACGCTACGGGGAGGATCTCGTGGCGGACATGTTCGACACGGCACGCAGGGATCTCGAACGCGGCCAACAGACTCGGACTGCGGCAGCGGATTGATCAGCGGCCACCGTTAATGGCTCCCTGTTCCAACACCGGCCCTCGGCGATGGCCTCTTGGACCGTCCGCAAAGTTGTACTGAGCGACCTCCGGAACGGCTATTCGACACCGCCTAACTAACTGGTTTCTCGATCGTTTCCGCTTTTTTGACCTTACGCCGTCCGTCCCTAATCTGGCTGCAGCAGGCTACGGCGGTCCGCCGCTTTGCACCATCGCCGCATCCACCTCGATGATCTCGGCATAGATCAGACGTGCTGGCGCCCGCCGGTTCTCGGCGTAGTTGGCCGAGATGTACTCGAACTCCTCGATCAGCAGCCGATAAGCGTCCGGCGCAGGCGCCGTGGTGAAGGTGACAGTGCCGGCCCATAGGCCGAGATCCTTCTGGAACAGGGCTTGGCCCTCATAGAGCTGCGTCACGCTTGCTTCGGCCGCCGGTGCATCGTGCCAGTCGAGCTCGCCACCGCCCGCCGGCTTTTTCTGCACGCGCACCTGCACATGGGTCGGGCGCGCCGGCCGGTTGAGTGCGGGTCCGCCCGGAGCGGGACCGCTCGGTGCGACACCGCTGATGGCTATCCTGAGCGTCCGCGGATGGTGGGGATCGGCCGTCACCGTCGCCACGCGATCCGGCGTCAGCCGGGCGAGCCTGCCGAGCCAATGCCGTACCGCCCGGGCCGCGAACGCAGGTCCGTTAGCCCTGCGCTACAAGCGGATGAACAGGGAGATTGTGCGCTCGGATATGGTTGGCCAAGTCGGCCCCGCTCCAATTTGCCAACGGATTGATCTTGAGCCGCGTCCCGTCCAACTCGAACAGTTGTAGCTTCTGGCGGGTTGCCGCCTGGAAGCGTTTGCGTCCCGATATCCAGGCATCGAATCCCTGCAAGCAACGTCGGAGTGGATCTGTCTTGCGAAAGGCGCAACAGCCGTCGGGATCCCAAGTCGCACGACTGGCATCCACGTCAAGCCTTGCTGCGTCTTCTTCGGAAGGCCCTATGTTTCGCACGTCGCGAAGACCGAGATGTGCCGCAAGCCTGTCGCGGTAGGCGAGGGTTTCAGGAAAGTGGCGGCGGGTATCGACGAACAGGATCGGTGTAGCGGGATCGATCGTTGCCACCAAGTGCAATAGTACCGCGGACTCCGCGCCGAATGACGAAACGACCGCCACTCTATTCGGATAGAGATCACGCAGTACTAC
>JADHLS010000416.1 GCA_016780605.1 Reyranella sp. | reverse complement strand
AAGGAAGCGCGCGAACCGCTGCGCTCCGACATGGCCGCGCGGCTGACCGACTACGACCGCATGTTCCCGCTGGGCGATCCGCCCGACTACGAGCCGGCGCAGGAGAGCTCGCTCGGTGCGCGCGCCCGGCGCGAGGGTCGCGATCCGCGCGAGGTCATCTACGACCACCTGATCGAGGGCAAGGGCAAGAACTTCATCTTCTCGCCGTTTGCCAACTTCGCCACCTACAACCTCGACTGCTGCAGCGAGATGATGCGGAGCCCTCACACGCTGATCGGGCTGGGCGACGGCGGCGCGCATGTCGGCCTGATCTCCGACGGCTCGTTCCCTACCTCGCTGCTGGCGCACTGGGGCCGCGACCGCGCCTCGGGCCGGCTCGATGTGTCGTGGCTGGTGAAGCGCCAGACCTCCGACAATGCCCGCGCCGTCGGCCTCAATGACCGCGGCCGGATCGCGCCGGGCTACAAGGCCGATCTCAACGTCATCGACTTCGACAAGCTCAGGGTCGAGGCGCCGGTGATGAAGTGGGACCTGCCCGCGGGCGGCAAGCGCCTGCTGCAGAAGGCGCGCGGCTATCGCGCCACCATCGTGTCGGGGGCTGTCACCTATCGCGACGGCGAGGCGACCGGCGCACTCCCCGGAAAGCTGGTGCGCGGGCCGCAGGTCACCGCGTGACCAGCACGATGCCGGTCATCACAAGGGCCATGCCGCCGAGGTGAACCGGCAGCAGGCGCTCGTGGAAGGCGAGCGCTGCGGCCAGGATGATGAAGGCGAAACTCGCACCGATGAAAACGGGATAGGCGACGGAGAGCGGGATCGCCTTGATCGAGCGCGCGAACAGGAAGGTGTTGGCGGCGCCCAGCAACAGGCCGACGGCGAACATCGGCCACCAGGTGCGCGGGCCTGAGCCGGCGATCGCCTTGTACACGAGATACGCGGCGACGTTTAAGACAACCGCGCCGACAAGCTGTAGCCAGGCGCTCATAGCGCGATCAGCAGCGTCTCCAGGCCGCGCAGGGTGAAGGTTGGACGTCGCTTGGGTGGCGCTGCCAGCTGCATCGTCGGGATAGCCTCGAGCAGGGCGTTGAAGGCGACGTGGCCTTCCATGCGCGCCAGCGCGGCGCCCAGGCAGTGATGGATGCCGCCGCCGAAGGCGACGTGCTTGCGGGCGTCGCGGGTGACATCGAGCCGGTGCGGCTCGTCGAAGGCGGCGGGATCGCGGTTGGCCGCCCCCAGGATCAGCAAGATCTCGTCTCCTTTCCTGACCTTCTGGCCGAAGAGGGCGAGATCCTCCATGGCGACGCGCTGGGTGATCTGCACCGGCCCGTCGAAGCGCAGGAACTCGTCGACCGCCGGACCGATCAGCTCGGGCCGCTGCCGTAGCAGGGCGAGCTGGTCGGGCGCGCGCAGCAGCGCCAGCGCGCCGTTGCCGATGAGGTTCACCGTGGTCTCGTGGCCCGCCACCAGCAGGAGCTGGGCGAGCGACACGATCTCGCCGGCGGTGATGCTGTCACCATCGACATCGACGGCGGCCAGCGCCGACAGCAGGTCGTCGCCCGGTTTGCGGCGGCGCTCGGCCAGAAGCTCACCGATATAGGTTCGCAGACCCAGCCGAGCCTCGGCGATCGCGGCTTCGATTTCGGGGCTGCGCAGGATCGAGGGATCGACCGAGCGGGCGATGCCACGCGACCAGTTGGTGAAGATCGCCTCGTCACGCGCCGGCACACCGAGCAGAGTGCAGATGACGCGCACCGGCAGGGGATAGGCGAAGGCCTCGATCAGATCGACCGTGCCGCCGCGCTGCGTTGCCATGGCCTCGACCAGCTCGTTGGTGATGCCCTCGGTGGCGACGCGCAGATCCTCGATGCGGCGCGGCGTGAAGGCGCGGGCCACCAGGCCGCGCAGGCGCGTGTGGTCTGGCGGGTCCATGAACAGCAGGCTGCGGGCGCGGTTGGGGTCGGGTTCGCGGCCGGCCTTGGTCGTGGCGTGCTCCTGCTCGTCGGTCGACAGCCGGGGGTGGCGCAGCATGGCCGTCACCTCGGCATGGCCGAGGGCGAACCAGATCGTGTCGGCGACGCGCAGTAGCGGCGCGCCGCCGCGGAAGCGTTCGTAGAGGGGATAGGGATCCTCACGGAAGGCGGGCTTCATCGCCTCGAGGAAGAAATTGTCGACCATCGACGGGGTGATGGCGGTCGGCGCAGTCGCGGATTGGCTCATGGCGGGCCTCCTGTGCAACTCGATACAATAATGTATCGAGTGGTAAATGTGCTAGTTTCCATGGCATGTCAAGAGTACGGACCCGACCGACCCGCGAGGAAACGCGGGAAAAGCTGTTCCTGGCCGCCGCGGAGGTGTTCGAGGAGCAGGGAATAGGTGCTGCCAGCATCGAGGGCATCGCGGCGGCTGCGGGCCTGACGCGCGGCGCGTTTTATTCCAACTTCGCCGACAAGGACGAGCTGATCATCGCCATGCTGGAGGACCACGTCGATCGTTCCATCCAGCATCACCGCGAGCTGCTGGCGAAGCATCGCACGCCCGACGCCTTCATCGCCGCCCTTCGTGAGCGCAACCGCCACGATCCGCTGGGCCGCGCGCCGATGCTGCACATCGAGCTGATCCTGTTTGCCGCCCGCTCCGAGCGCCGCCGCCCCGAGCTCGCCAAGCGCCTGCGGGCGCGACGTGCTCTGGTTGCGGAGATCCTGTCCGGTATGGGCTTCAGTGATCCGGAGCAGGGCAGCGCCATGCTGCTCGCCCTCGAGGATGGGTTCCGGCTGCATCGCCTGATCGATCCGGCCTCGACGCCGGCCGACAGCTTCGTGCGGGCGATCGGAGAGCTGCAGAAGCTCAGGTCGACGAAGGGCTGAGATCAGTCCGTTGCCTTGATGTCGTTGTCCTTGATGACCTTGAACCAGCGCTCCTGCTCGGCCTTGTGGAATGCCGCAAACTCTTCGGGCGAGCTGGCGAGGACTTCGAGATGGATCTGCTCGACGAATTTCTGCATGACGTCGGGCGAGCGCACGGCCTTGGCGAGCTCGGTATTCATGCGGTCGACGATCGGCCGCGGCATGCCGGCCGGCGCGTAGAGGCCCCACCAGGAGTAGGTCGGATAGGACTTGATGCCCTGCTCGGTGAGAGTCGGCGTCTCGGGAAGAGCGGGCGGCCGCTTCTCGCCGGTGGTGGCAAGCGCGCGCAGCTTGCCGGTTCGGCAGTAGGGCACGGCCGACACCAGCGTGGTGATGCACATGTCGGTGACCCCGGCCAAAGCGTCCTGCACCGTCGGGCCGCCGCCCTTGTAGAAGATGAAATTGGCGTCGAACCCGTTCTCCTTGCGCACATGGGTCATCAGGAGAAGCGCTTGACTGGCCGACAGCATGCCGATGCTCAGCTGGCCCGGCCGCTTGCGCGCGTCGGCCACCACCTCGGCGAAATCCTTCCACGGCCGGTCGGGAGGGCAGGTGATGACCAGCGGGGTGCGGCCGACCAGCATGACGTTGAAGAGATCGGAGTCCTTGTAGGTGAGGTTGGGCGTGAAGGCGGCGCTGAGGATGTGGCTGTCGAAGGTCACCATCCAAGTCTGGCCGTCGGGCGCCGACTTGGCGGCGGCCGTGGCGCCGATGACGCCGGCGGCGCCGGGCTTGTTCTCGACCACGATCTGCCAGCCCGTGTTGTCGCCGAGCTTGCCTGCGATGATGCGCGCGATCGGATCGGTGCCGCCGCCCGGCGGGAAGGGCACGATGAACTTGATCGGTCCCTTCGGCCAATCGACCTGGGCGCTGACGCTGGTCGGTACCAAGAGAGTCGAGCCGATACCTGCGAGCACGACGCGGCGACGCACTTCGGCCATTTCAGCCTCCCTGATACGTCTTGCTTATCCTGGCAGCCTAGGCCGTGCCGATTGCGGCGCAAGGCCTCAGTTCAGACTTCCTGGTAGCTCGTGAAGCGGATGCCGTCGGGATGCTGGGTGAGGAACGGCGCCAGGACCTCGTTCTCCCAGACCTGCCACTTCTGCGGATACTGCGACGGCGGTCCCCAAAGCTTCTCCCAGGCCTCGCGGCTCTCAAAGATCCAGATGGCCGCATAGGCGTCGCGTCGCGCGCCTTTCAGGCCGCGCAGGAAATGGTGGCCAATCAAGCCCGGCAGGTCCAACAGGCCGCGCCGCTCGGCATCGCGCAGGGCGCACTCGAAATCGGCCGCCTGCACGCCGGGCTTCAGCTCGTATTCGTGGACGCTCACGACCTTGCCCATCAAAGCCCCCAAAAGCTCACTGGCGCCCGCATCAGGTTTGTGAACCATGCAGAGAAGGAGACACTACATGACCGTTCAGGATTTCAGCGATGGCGTGCGGGCGGCGACACCGTCTGGTGCCGACTTCCGCCCGCCGCCATTTGGCCCAGACTTCGTGCGGGAGTTCATGTGGCTGATTGAACTCACCATCATGTACGAGGACCACATCGCGCTGCGCTACGCGGAGAACCCACGCCAAATCTTGCCTGACAGGGACAACTGGCTTCGTTTTGTCGTGCGGCTGGGCAACGACGCCGACGAGGCACGGCGGCGCAGGGGCAAATGAGAGACGGGTCCAGCACGGTTTTCGCGCTTCAGTCACCCTTGATGTCGTTCTCCTTGATGACCTTGAACCAGCGCTCCTGTTCGCTCTTCTGGTAGGCGGCGAAGTCCTCGGGCGAGGTCGTCATGATCTCCATGTTGAACTGGTCCTGGAACTTCTGGGTCACGTCGGCCGTGCGCACCGCCTTGGTGATCTCGGCATGCATGCGGTCGACTATCGGCCGCGGCACGCCGGCGGGCGCGTAGACACCCCACCAGGAATAGGACGGGAAGGCCTTGACCTTCTGCTCGATCAGGGTCGGCGTGTCGGGCAGCGCCGGCGTGCGCGCCTCGCCGGTCACGGCGATCGGCCGGATCTTGCCGGCCCGGATATGCGGGCTGAAGGAGGCGAGGCTCGAGATGCCGATGTCGGTCACGCCGCCCAAAAGATCCTGCACCAGCGGTCCGCCGCCCTTGTAGGGGATGAGGTTGATCTTGAGCGCGTTCTCCTTGTTGATCAGCGTCGCCAGCACCAGCGCCTGGCTGCCGCCCAGCACGCCGAAGGTCACCTTTTCGGGCCGCGCTTTAGCATCCGC
This sequence comes from Reyranella sp., assembly GCA_016780605.1. Taxonomy (GTDB): domain Bacteria; phylum Pseudomonadota; class Alphaproteobacteria; order Reyranellales; family Reyranellaceae; genus Reyranella. The sequence continues at coordinate 467 of JADHLS010000416.1, read as the reverse complement.
CGCAGTCTCGGCGAACGTCTTGTAGGGGCGGTCCGGATGCGCGGCGATGACCTGTGGCGTGCGCCCGATCAACATGACGTTCAGGAGCTCGGAGTCCTTATAGGGAATCGAGGGCGCAAAAGCCGGATTGAGGATATGGCTGTCGAAGGTCACCATCCAGGTCTGTCCGTCGGGCGGCGACTTGGCGGCGATCGAGGCGCCGACGACACTGGCGCCACCGGGCTTGTTGTCGACGATGACCTGCCAGCCGGTCTGGTCGGTGAGCTTGGCCTGGATGATGCGCGCCACCGGATCGGTCGAGCCGCCGGGCGGGAAGGGCACGATGATGCGGACCGGTCCTTTCGGCCAGTCGTTAACGTTCTGCGCCTTGGCGATAGCGGGCGCGCCGAAGACCGCCGCGGCGCTGCCCGTCAGCACCGTACGGCGATGTAGATTGCTCATTCTTGTATGCCTCCCTGGCATCTATT
>JADHLS010000415.1 GCA_016780605.1 Reyranella sp. | reverse complement strand
TCTGCGCTTCCACCCGCGCCCGCGCAAGGTCGGCGAGATCCCGATAGGTGTCGGCGTCGAGCACGGCAAGTGTCTCGCCTGCCTTGACCGGGTCGCCTTCCTCGAAGCGCAGCTCCTGGACGCGACCGATCGCCTGGAAGGCCATGTCGACCTGCCGGATGTCGACGTTGCCGTAGAGCGTGAGCTGGTCGGAGGCCGGTGGGGACCACGGCCAGGACGACAGCGCCTTGGTGGCGGCCAGAATGATCAGCGCCGCCACGCCTGCCGCCAGCACGATCAGCACGTGCCGCTTCGAAATGGTCATCCGTTGCTCCCGTTGGGCTCGGTTGGGACCATAGTCCGGCACAGCCGCCGCGGACTTTGACATCCATCAAGTCATGTACTGGCCGCCATTTGCCGTGATGGTGGAGCCGGTGATGAAACCGGCTCCGTCGTCGACCAGGAAGCGCACGACATCGGCAACTTCCGTGTCGTGGCCGAGCCGGCCGACGGGTATCCGGGCAACGATGCCTTCCAGCACCTTGGGCGCCACGGCGGCGACCATCTCGGTGGCGATGTAGCCCGGCGCCACGGCGTTGACCGTGATCCCCTTGGCCGCCGATTCAAGCGCCAGCGCCTTGGTGAAGCCCAGCATGCCGGCCTTGGCCGCCGCATAGTTGGTCTGGCCGAACTGTCCCTTCTGGCCATTGATCGAGGAGATGTTGACGATCCGCCCGAAGCCGCGGGCGCGCATCCCTTCGATGACCAGCCGGCAAGTGTTGAAGCAGGAGCCGAGATCGATGGCGATCACCTCCTGCCATTGCGCCGGCGTCATCTTGTGCAGCATGACGTCCCGGGTCACCCCGGCATTGTTCACCAGGATATCGACCGGGCCCAGCTCCTGCTCGACGCGCTTGATGCCGCTCTCGCAAGCATGGAAGTCGGCGACGTCGAACTTGAAGACGGCGATGCCGGTCTCGGCCGCGAACTTCGTGGCGGCCTGATCGTTGCCGGCATAATTCGCCGCCACCTTGTGCCCGGCCTCCTTGAGCGCGATGGAGATGGCATGGCCGATGCCGCGGGTGCCGCCCGTCACCAGTGCAACACGTTGCATTACTTTCCTCCGAAGCAGATGCGCACTATGGCGCGGCCCGCCGTGCCGGCCTTGATCCTCGTCAAGGATGCGGCGCGGGCCGCTGTGGACGCGTGATGGCAAGCGGCTTCATCAACTCGGCCGCAACGAGGTAGACGACGAGCAAGCCGGCGATCGCGGCCAACACCTCGGGCGGTGGCGATTCGAAACCGAACCACGCTCCAACGGCCGAGAAAGGGAGCACCATTGCGACCGCCAGTGCCACCAGCGAAGAGGTGGTCAGCGCCGGATGCGGCCGGTTGCTCCAGGGACGGCCGTTGGTGCGGATGATGAAGATCACCAGGATCTGGGTCGCCATCGATTCCAGGAACCAGGCGGTGCGGAAGATCTCTGGCGTCGCATGGAAGATCAACAGCAGGCCGGCGAAGGTCAGGAGATCGAACAGCGAGGACAGCGGGCCCATCACGCCGGCGAACCGCATCAGGGCGCGCAGGTCCCAGACCTGCGGTGCGGCAGTCGCCTCCGGCCGGACAGTGTCGAACGGGATGCCGATCTCGGAGAAATCGTACAGGAGATTGTTGAGCAGGATCTGCGTTGGCAGCATGGGCAGGAACGGCAGGAACAGCGACGCCGTCGCCATCGACAGCATGTTGCCGAAGTTCGAGCTCGCCCCCATGCGCAGGTACTTCAGGATGTTGGCGAAGGTGCGCCGGCCTTCCTCGACGCCGTCGGCCACGACCTCTAGGTCGGGCGCCAGCAGGATCATGTCGGCCGCGGCCTGGGCCACGCCGGTCGCGCCGTCGACGGAAAGACCGATGTCGGCCGCCTTCAGCGCCGGCGCATCGTTGATGCCGTCGCCGAGGAAGCCCACCGCTTCGCCATTCGCCTGCAGCGCCTTGATCAGCCGCGATTTCTGATCCGGCGTCAGGCGCCCGAAGGCGTGGACGCTGCGCACCCGTACCGCCAGCGCCTCGTCGCTCAACTGCGCGAGTTCCGAGCCCGACAGCACGCTCGTGACGTCGAGGCCGACCACGCCGGCGAGGCGGCGCACCACGACGGGATCGTCGCCCGACAGGATCTTGACCTGCACCCCCGCCGCCGCCAGCCGCGCGATGGCCGCGCCCGCCGTCGCCTTTGGTGGATCGGCGAAGGTGCACAATCCCACGAAGGTGAGCTCGGTCTCGTCGGCCGCACTGATGTCGCGGGCGGCGCCGGGCCACGGGCGCGAGGCGACGGCGACTGCCCGCAGGCCCTGCTCGGCGAGCGTGCGCACGCGCTGCAGCGCCTCGGCGCGGCCCTCGTCGTCCATCGTCGTCACGCCCGCCGCGCCGCGCCGCGACGTGCACAGCGCCAGCACCGCCTCCGGCGCGCCCTTGACGATCAACAGCTGACCTTCCCCCGGGCCATCCGCCAGGACCGCGCCCAGACGGCGCGTGAAGTCGAAGGCAAGGCGCGCCCGCAATGTCCAGCCCTCGTGGGCGACGTCGGTGCAGGCGACAAGGGCGGCGTCGAGCGAGCCGCGGTCGCCGCCCAGGGCCGCCGAGACGGCGCCCAGCCGCGCCGCGCGTGGATCGTCACGGCCGTCGCCATCGAGGCTGCCGGCCAGGGTGATCTTGGCTGAGGTGAGCGTGCCGGTCTTGTCCGTGCACAGCACGGTCATGGCGCCGAGATCGTGAATCGAGGCCAGGCGTTTGACGATCACCTTGCGCGCGGCCATTCGCAGTGCACCGCGCGTCAAGGTGACCGTGGTGATCATGGGCAGCAGCTCCGGCGTCAGGCCGACCGCCAGGGCGACAGAGAACATCAGCGATTCCAGCACCGGCCGGCCGAACAGGACGTGCGTTGCCAGCACCACGACGATCAGGGCGATGGACAGGCGTGCGACCAGCAGCCCGAAGGCATGCAGGTCGCGCTGGAACGGCGAAGGCGTAGGAGATTCGGCAAGCGCCGCCGCCGCCGCGCCGAACAGGGTCCGCGTCCCGGTCGCGACCACCAGGGCCATCGCCTCGCCGGTCTGGGCGACGGAGCCGCGAAATACCGCATTGGCAGCGTCGGCGGCGTCGTGCGAGCTCACCGGCCCGCAGCGCTTCTCGACCGGATAGGGCTCGCCCGTGAGAGCGGCTTCGCTGGTCGTGAAGGCGGTCGTCTCGAGAAGGAGCCCGTCGGCGGGCACGATGTCGCCGGCCCGGATGCGCACGACGTCGCCGGGCACGATGTCATCGACGGCGCTCTCGACGAAGGCGCCGTCACGGCGGACTTCGGCCTTGAGCGCCACCGAGCGGCGCAGCAGGTCAGCCGCCCGGGCGGCGCGTCCTTCCTGGAAGGTATCGAGGCCGATCGACAAGACCAGGATGGCAACGATGATCGCGCCGCCGACCGTGTCGCCGGTCAGTGCCGAGACGATGGCGGCGACCAGCAGGATCAGGCACAGCGGCTCGAGCAGGCGGCGCGCGATGGCGATCGCTATGCCGGCGCGGCGCGCTGGTTTGTCGGTATTGGGCCCATAGCGATCGAGGCGCCGGGCGGCCTCGTCCGCGGTCAGCCCCTCCGCGCTGCAACCGAGTTCGTCGAGGACAGAGTCCTTCTCGCGTGTCCAGAAGGGCGCCTTGGCCGTATGCCGGTCAGTGTCCGGCAAAGGCCACGCTGTCGGCCGGCGCGGCCGGCGGGGCGGCGCAACGCCGGACGGCTGCAATGGCCGCGGGCGCCAGCTCGATCTTCGCCTCGCCATCGAAGGCCGCCGCCTGGCCCGGCGGCTCGGCCGCCAGGTCGAAGCGCAGCACCATCCGCTTGCCCGTCATCATGGCGTCGAGCAGACGGTCGGAAAGAAGCGGAAAGTGCTCATGCTCGTCGTCGGCCAGCACCGCGAACTCGCCGGCAAACAGGATGGCGACGGGAAAGACCTTGCCGTCGACCGAGATCTCGGCGCGCGGATCGGCCTTGAGCTTTTCAGGCGCCACGCCGTTGGGTCGCAGCGGACCGTCATCGGTGAGATAGACCTTGAGCTGCAGCACGCGCTCACCGCCCGTCGCCTCGCACATCAGCACCACACTGTCGATATTGAGATTGCTGCTGGTCGGCTCGGTCACGGCGTAGCTCGGCGTCCCGACATTCTCCTCCAGCTTCCAGGCGGCGCTGCACTCGGCGCCGATCAGGAGGGCGACCAGCGCCAGGGTGACTGCAAGAATATGGTTCCGGCCGGATCGCATGCTACAGGTTAGGGGTGCGGTGTCCCGCAGAGCATGATCTGGATCAAACCGCCTCCGGGATCGCCGGTTGCCGTGCTTGCGCTGGATCAATCGAACTGCAACCAAGCGCCCCTAGACTGCCCAGCATGGACAATCTTGTGGTACCGGCCGTCGCCCCGCCGGAGAAGGTCGATACGGGCCTGCCGACCCGCGATTCCTACGTCGTGACGGCGCTGGCCGACGTCACCGATCGTGCTCTCCACGCCGCGCTTGCGCGCTTCACGATGGGCCTGTCGCCGGCGGCGCTGGCGGCGGCCCACCTCGACTGGCTGGTCCATCTGATGGCCGCACCCGGCAAGCGCCTGCAGCTCATCGACAAGATGACCCGCAAGATGGTGCGCTTTCAGTCCTACGCTTGGCAGGCGCTGCTGCATCCCGGCGGCACGCCGCCCGTGATCGAGCCCCTGCCACAGGACAAGCGGTTTGGCGGCGACGCATGGCAGGCTTGGCCCTTCAACGTCATCTACCAGGGGTTTCTGCTGCAGCAGCAATGGTGGCACAACGCCACCAGCGACGTGCGCGGCGTGGCACGGCACCACGAGGAGATGGTGAAGTTCGGCGCCCGCCAGGCCCTCGACATGGTCTCGCCGGCCAATTTCCTCGCGACCAATCCGGAACTCATGCGGCGCACCCTGGAATGCGGCGGCCGCAATTTCGTCGATGGCCTGCAGCACCTGCTGGAGGACTGGGAGCGCGGTGCGAGCGGCAAGAAGCCGGTCGGCAGCGAGGCCTACAAGGTCGGCCACGACGTCGCCGCCAGTCCCGGCAAGGTCGTGTTTCGCAATCGCCTGATCGAGCTCATTCAGTACGCGCCGACGACCGAGAGCGTGCGTCCGGAGCCGCTGCTGATCGTGCCGGCCTGGATCATGAAGTACTACATCCTCGATCTCTCGGCGCGCAATTCGCTGGTCCGCTATCTCACCGACCGAGGCTTCACCGTGTTCATGATCTCGTGGAAGAATCCCTCGGCGGCCGACCGCGACATCGGCATGGAGGACTATCGCGCCCAGGGCGTCATGGCGGCAGTCGACGCGATCGGCGCCATCGTGCCCGCCAGGCGCATCCACGCTCTCGGCTACTGCCTCGGCGGCACCCTGCTGTCGATCGCCGCCGCCGCCATGGCGCGCGACGGCGACGACAGGCTGGCAACGGTCACCCTGCTGGCGGCGCAGGCCGACTTCACGGAAGCAGGCGAGCTGATGCTGTTCATCGACGAAAGCCAGATTGCCTTCCTCGAGGACATGATGTGGGAGCAGGGCTTCCTCGACGCCAAGCAAATGGCCGGCGCCTTCCAGATCCTGAGGTCCAACG
>JADHLS010000414.1 GCA_016780605.1 Reyranella sp. | reverse complement strand
GCCATCAACGCGGCGATCATCGCGGGCAATCCCCCGGACTCCCGGGTTCCGAGACTGCGCGAGTTCTGGGACCTCGTGAGCTCTCCTCAGACGCAATGGCTGGGCAGTTCCGGTCTCGCGGCCGACAGAGACGAAGCACATGCCGTCGGAGCCGGCGGCATTCCTTTCCTCAACGGCGACGTTGTGCGTGCCTGGCTGAACCAGTGCTCGGCAGCGTCGGTGGTCTGGTCGGGTATTCCCGGCTTCTTCAAGCCGCGCACCCTATCGCCGTGGCTCTGCGCGGATGGTTCGATGGACGCCACCAGCTATTACGACACGGCACCCCTCGAGCAGACTCTCGAGCGCCTGATCGACTTCGACCGCATCAACGAGGGGCCGATGCGCCTTAGCATCGGCGCGGTGAACGTACGCACCGGAGACTTCGTCTACTTCGACAAGACCACGCACCGCATCGGGCCCCGGCACGTGATGGCCAGCGGCGCGCTGCCGCCGGGCTTTCCTCCCGTCGAGATCGATGGCCAGCACTACTGGGATGGCGGACTGGTCTCGAACACGCCGCTCGGATGGATGGTCGATGCCGGACCGCCGAAGGACACGCTGGTCTTCCAGGTCGACCTCTGGAATGCACGCGGGGCTTTCCCGCGCAACATGGCGCGCGTGGCGACCCGGCAGAAGGAAATCCAGTATTCCAGCCGCACGCGAGCTGAGTCGCATCGCTTCAAGGAGCTGCAGCGCTTCAAGAACCAGGTGGCCGAGCTGCTTGCCAAGCTCCCACCCGAGCTCGCCGCGAGTCCCGAAGCAACACGCCTGCGTGGTCTCTGCGAGCGCAAGGTCGGGAACCTCATCCAGCTGATCTATCACTCCAGAGAGTACGAAGGCGATTCGAAGGACTACGAGTTCTCGCGCCGGAGCATAGAAGAGCGGTGGCGCGCGGGCTACCACGACACGTTGCGCACGCTGCGCCATCCGGAGGTGCTGGAGCGCCCGTCATCGGCTGACGGCGTGTTCATCTTCGATGTCGCCCAAGACGGTGGTGAATAGGAGAGGGCCATGAGGGAGTGCGATGTCCGCAAGAGCGCATTCGCATTGCCGCTGACCAGGCAGGGAGGACGCACATGGCAAGAGTGAATCTCGAGAGAAGGGCGGAGATCGGCCTGGCCAAGCGCAATCGCACACGGGCGGCCATCCTGGAGGCGGCGCGCACTTGCTACGCCGCGCCGAAGGCCGCCCCGGTCACGGTGGATGCAGTGATGCAGGTCGCGGGCATGGCCAAGGGCACCTTCTATGTGCATTTCGAGGATCTTGCCGCGCTCGAAACTGAGTTGGGCGAGAGCCTGACTGAAGAGCTCGATCGGCGTTTGCAGCCGGCGCGTCTGGCCGCTCCGCATCCGCTGACGCGCATCGCCACAGCGGCAACAGTGCTCTTTCGTGACCTCGCGCACTCACCGGCGCAGGCGCGCCTGGTCGCTCGGGCGGCGGCGGCGATACCCGATGTGGTCAATGCCATGCAGGCGCACCTGCGCCAGGACCTCGCCGATGCGCAGGCTGGAAATCTGTTGGCGATGCCATCGGTCGAGCTGGCTGCGCGCATCGTCACCTCGATCAGTCGGCAGGCCGCGGAGGATCTCGCAGCGGGCCGAATCGACGGTGGCGCGATCCCCGACATCGTGCAGGCGACGTTGCGCGCCATCGGCTGCACGCCCCGCGAGGCGGCGCGGCATGCCGAGGCGGCGGCGCGCCTTTCTGCCGTCCATGCGCGGTAACGCTCTTTTCAAGGAGATAGGAGCCATGACCATTCACCGTTTCCGCGCGGTCGTGACCGCCGGCACCTTGATCGCACTGGCCGCCGGCGTCGCGGCTTGCGAGAAAAAGGTCGCGCGCACACCCGATCCGCGTCCGGTCCGCACTGTCACCGTCGACGCGCAGGCCGACGGCGAGACCGTTTCCTTCACCGGCCAGATCCGCGCCAAGGACCAGGTCAATCTCGCCTTTCGCGTCGGCGGACGCATGGTCGAGCGCCACGCCAGTCTCGGTCAGACGATTGCGCCGGGTGACGTCGTAGCCAGGCTCGACTCACAGGATGAACAGAACGCGTTGCGCTCGGCCGAGGCGACGCTCGTCTCGGCGCAGGCGGCCCTGACGCAGGCAACGCTCACATTCGGCCGGCAACAGGAACTGCTGAAGAACGGCTGGACCCCTCGGGCCAAGTTCGACGATGCCCAGGAGGCGCTACGCACGGCACAGGCGCAGGTCGATTCGACTCAGGCGCAGCTGCGCATCGCGCAGGATCGGTTGGGTTACACGGTCCTGCGCGCCGACGGGCCAGGGGCCGTCACGGCGACGGGCGCGGATGCCGGCGAGGTGGTCCAGGCGGGGCAGATGATCGTGCGCGTGGCGGGGACCGCCAAGCTCGATGCCGTGTTCGACATTCCCGAGCAGCTTATCCGGACCGGTCCGCGCGACCCTGTCGTTGTGGTCGCGCTCGGCGATGATCCGCAGGTCCGGGCTACCGGCTATGTGCGCGAGGTCGCGCCGCAGGCCGATTCCGCGACGCGCACGTTCCAGGTGAAGGTCGGCATCAACAATCCACCGGACGGCATGAAGCTCGGCGCGACCGTCACGGGGCGCGTCAAGCTTCCCGCCCCGGAGGGCGTTGCCGTGCCGGCAAGCGCCCTTACCGAGGGCAATGGTCGCCCCGCCGTGTGGGTGGTCGATCGCGGGACCGACACGGTCTCGCTGCGCACTGTCGACGTCGCACGATACGACCCTGCCGCTGTCATCATCGCCCACGGACTGGAGAAGGGCGATGTCGTGGTGACCGCCGGCGTCCAGATGCTGCGACCGGGCCAGAAGGTCCGCCTGCTGGGAGACGGCTGATGAAAGGCTTCAATTTATCGGAATGGGCGCTGCGGCACCGCTCGCTGGTGACCTATTTCATGCTGATGATCCTGATTGCGGGCGTCTTCGAGTATTTCAAGCTCGGCCGCAGCGAGGATCCCGACTTCACCGTCAAGACCATGGTGGTCGGCGCGGAATGGCCCGGGGCCAGTGTCGAGGACACGCTCGAGCAGATCACCGATCGTCTGGAGCGCAAGCTGCAGGAGACGCCGAGCCTTGACTATGTGAAGAGCTATACCAGCGCCGGTCGCGCCACCATCTTCGTGAACCTGAAGGACTCGACGCCTCCCGCCGAGGTGCCGGACATCTGGTACCAGGTCCGCAAGAAGGTGAAGGATGTCGAGGGCACTCTGCCGCGGGGCGTGGTGGGCCCCCGATTCAACGACGAGTTCGGCGACACCTACGGCATCGTCTACGGTTTCACGGCCAACGGCTTCAGCGACCGGGAACTTCTCGACTACGTGCATGACGTCCGCAAGCAGCTGCTCGAGCTGCCGGACATCTCCAAGATCGACATCCTGGGAGCGCAGGACGAGCGCGTGTATGTCGAGTTCTCGCAGGAAAACCTCGCCGGCCTCGGCATCGATCGCTCGAAGCTGATCGACGCGCTCAAGAGCCAGAACGCTGTTGCCCCGGCCGGCATCGTCCAGACCGCGGACGAGAAGATCCTGCTGCGCGTCTCCGGTGCCTTCCTGTCGGAGAAGGATGTCCTTGGCATCAACTTCGTGTCGGACGGCCGCATCATCCGCCTCGGCGACATCGCGCGTGTGACGCGAGGGCCTGTCGACCCGGCGCAGCCGATGTTCCGGGTCAACGGCCGGCAAGGCATCGGCATCGCCATCGCCATGCGCAAGGGCGGCGACATCATGGCGCTCGGCCATAACATCTCCCAAGCGATGGCGCGCATCACCGAGAACCTGCCGGTCGGCATCGAGCCCGTGCTCGTGGCCAACCAGACCGTCACCGTCGAGCACGCGGTCGACGAGTTCATGGAGGCGCTGTGGGAGGCCATCGCCATCGTGCTGGGTGTCAGCCTGCTGAGCCTCGGCGTGCGCGCCGGCGCGGTGGTGGCGCTCTCGATTCCGCTGGTTCTGGCCACGGTATTCGTCGTCATGGGCTTCACGGGGATCGACCTGCAGCGCATTTCCCTCGGTGCGCTGATCATCGCCCTCGGGCTCCTGGTCGACGACGCCATGATCACCGTCGAATCGATGGTGACGCGGCTCGAACGTGGCGATGACAAGGAGCGTGCGGCGAGCTTCGCCTACACCTCGACCGCCTTTCCCATGCTGAGCGGCACGCTCGTGACCGTGGCCGGCTTCGTGCCGATCGGGTTCGCGCGCAGTGCCGCAGGCGAATACACCTTCTCGATTTTCGCCGTCGTCGCCATTGCCCTGCTCGCCTCGTGGGTGGTCGCCGTGGTCTTCTCGCCCTTGCTCGGTGTCTGGATCCTGAAGAAGCCCAAGGCGGCGCATTCCGAGGAGCCCGGTCCCATCCTGCGCACGTTCCGCCGGTTCCTCGAGGTCGCGATGCGTTGGCGGTGGGTCACGCTCGGCGCCACGCTTGCGATCTGCGCCCTCTCGATGGCCGCCATGCGCTGGGTTCCGCAGCAGTTTTTCCCCTCCTCGGACCGCTCCGAGCTGCTGGTCGACCTGCAACTGCCGGAAAACGCATCGATCTACGCCACCCGCGATGTGGCGGCGCGCTTCGACGCGCTGTTGCAGGGCGATGCCGACGTCGACCACTGGAGCACCTATGTGGGCCAGGGCACGGTCCGCTTCTATTTGCCGCTCAACGTGCAGCTGCCCAACGATTTCTTCGGCCAGGCGGTGGTGGTCACCAAGGGACTGGAGGAGCGCGAGCGGGTGAAGACCAAGCTGGAGAAGGCACTGGCCAGCGACTTTCCCAACGTGATTGCCCGCGTCTATCCGCTGGAGCTCGGCCCGCCGGTGGGTTGGCCGCTGCAGTACCGCGTGAGTGGACCGCGGCCTGAGCAGGTGCGCACCATCGCTTTCAAGGTCGCGGATGTCGTGGGTGGGAATCCCGACGCTGCCAACGTGAACTACAATTGGATGGAGCCCGCCCGCACCGTGCGCATCCGCGTCGACCAGGACAAGGCGCGCCTGCTTGGGCTGAGCTCTCGCGACCTCGCCCAGTCGCTGAACACCGTCGTGAGCGGAGTCACCGCTACGGAGCTGCGCAGCGGCATCCATCTCGTCGATGTCGTGGTCCGCGCCTCCGCCGACCAGCGTATGTCGCTGTCGACCATCCGCACGTTGCAGGTACCGCTGCCCAATGGAAAGACGGTGCCGCTCGGCCAGATCGCCGAAGTCGAGTACAGTCAGGAGTATCCCGTGGTCTGGCGGCGCGACCGCAAGCCCACGGTGACAGTGCAGGCCGACGTGGTGCCAGGCACACAGGCCGCGACGGTAGTGCAGGCCCTGGCACCTCGGATCGAGGCCCTGAACACCGGCCTGCCATACGGCTACCGCATCGATACCGCGGGAACGGTCGAGGAAAGCATCAAGGGACAGGTGTCGGTTGCCGCCGTCGTGCCCCTGATGCTGGTCCTGATGCTCACGGTGCTCATGATCCAGCTCAGGAGCTTCAGCCGCCTGTTCCTGGTCCTGAGCGTGGCGCCGCTCGGCCTCATCGGAGTTGTTGCGGCCCTGCTGGTGGCCAACAAGCCTCTGGGTTTCGTCGCGCTGCTGGGGGTGCTCGCTCTGGTCGGCATGATCG
>JADHLS010000413.1 GCA_016780605.1 Reyranella sp. | reverse complement strand
GGTGCCTCCGACGTCGTCTGCCTTCTCGTAGATCGTGAAGTTCTCGAAGCCGGCGCGCTTGAGATGGATCCCCATCGCGATTCCGCTCACTCCGGCTCCGACTATCCCGATGCTGGTCTTGTCGTCCTGCGGCATGGCCAACCTTTCGTTGCGCTGCCTCCCATCAACAGCCGACCGCGTGGCGCGGCAAAGACGAGCCGCAGCCTTTCAAGGTATTGCCGACGAGTGAGCGTCGGCGGAGGCCCACTCGTGATGAACGAGCGTGACTCCGCCACGCCCCGACGGCCAAGGAAGTGCAGCCGTTCGGCTAGGCAGCCGCCTTGTAGAACGGCTTGTCGCCGCAGATCGTCACGCGTCGGCCGGCACGGCGATGCGGGTAATAGTCCCATAGGGCGTGATGCTGGGCGCAGCGATTGTCCCAGCAGGCGAGCGACTTCGGCCGCCAGTTGAACCGCACGCAGAGCTCGGGCGTTTCGATGTGCCGATAGAGCATTTCCAGGATGGCGTTGCTCTCGTTCTTGGACATTCCGACGATTCGGGTCGTGAAGCCCCGATTGACGAACAGCGCCGGCTTGCCGGTAACTGGATGAGTGCGCACGATTGGATGCTCCGAGCGCGGATATTGTGCGCCCTCGCGGTAGCCGGGCCGCTCGTAGACGTGCTTGCCATCATGGATGGCCGTCAGGCCGGTGATCATCTTTCGGACCGGCTCAGACAGGGTTTCGTAGGCGCGATACATGTTGGCGAACATGGTGTCGCCGCCGCCATCGGGCGGCACCTCGGTCAGGTAGAGCATCGATCCCATGGGCGGCTCGGGATCACACGATACGTCCGAATGCCATTCCTCGCCGGCGACGCGCTTAGAATTCTCATCGGCCTTAATGACCAGTATCTCTGGGTGGTCCTTGGGCTGATGGGCGGCCGGGTGTAGGTGCAGCTTGCCGAAGCGGCGGCCGAAATCGAGATGCTGTTCCACGCTGAGATCCTGGTCGCGGAAGAAGATCACCAAGTTCTCCATCCACGCGTCGTGGATCTCCTTGAACTGCTGGTTGCCCAGGGGCTTGGACAAGTCGACGCCCGAGATCTCAGCGCCGATCACCGGCGTCAGCTTGCGCACTTCGATCGTCTCGTACTTCATCAACTTCCTCCTTGGCTTCGTTTTCCCGCAATTGTGGAATCCTAGGAGATAAGGGCAGACCTGCTTCATTGAATCTTTCATGATTCCGTATTACGGAAAATTATAGCAATGCCAAATCACTCCGCCGCTGCCGTCGAACCCGTCGTGCGGGCGCTTGCCGTCCTCGCAGCGTTGAATTTGCGTCCGCTGTCGCGTTTGGACGATCTCCACCAAGCCACCGGCTTGCCCAAGCCGACGCTGGTGCGGCTGCTGCAAACCCTCGTCTCGGCGGGCTATGTCGCCCATGTCGGGCCACGGGCCGGCTATCGCATCACCGAGCGCGTGCTGTCCCTAGCGAGCGGCGTTCGCTTTGTCGATCGCCTGGTCGACGCCGCCATGGAGCCAATGAGCGCTTTCACGCGCGATCATGGCTGGCCACTGGTATTGGGAAAGGTACGCGACGGCGTCGTCGTCGTGCTGCACAGCACGACACCCGAGAGCCATCTATCCTTCGAGAAGGCTGCCTACAGCCGCACCTTTCCTCTTCTCGCAAGCGCACTCGGACAGGCCTATATGGCGTTCTGCCCGGCCGAGGAAAGGAAACGCTTGATCCGCGGCCTGATGGTCGAATCAAAGTCGGATGCCGTCGCAGCGGAGAATGTACGTGGCATCGAGGCAGGCCTCAGGCTCGTCCGGCGCTGCGGCTACGCCATTACGATGGCGCAGCGCCCCAGCCGCGTTCTGGGCATCGCGGTTCCCATTCAGCGATCGCGCAGCGTGCTTGGAAGCCTTTCACTGCGCTTTGCACGCTCGGCGCTGACCCCGGAACAAGCGGCTGCGCGGTATCTCGCTCCGCTCACCGCGACCGCCCGATCCATTGCCTTTGCGGTTCCGGTAGGTGCCGATACGAAATGGCCTGCTGACGACCTTGCTCGGGCGTTATAGTCCGACGCCCGCTCGGTTCGGATCGGCGGCGCCCCTGGGTCGGTAATCGGCGGGAAGCTCAAGTTTCGGGAACCACGCGGCGGCGCGAGGCGCTGCGGGGGGAATGGCGAACACCATCAGCCAGTAGACGCTGACGCCCGTAAAGCTCGTGCCGCCCTCGGCGGCGGAGGTGAACGATCGATTTCTTGTTTTCTCCATCTCTTTGAGGCCGGCGAGCCCGGACCGTTCGTGTCGGGCGCGGCGGAAGCGGAGCAGGGAGCAGAACGCATCCCGCAGGGACTGGAACGACAGAGGAGGAGCTTGACGCTCGCGTCAGAAGAGGCGACTTCTCCGCTACAGTTGCGGCCTAAAAGTCCGTCTAGCTGGGATGGCATCAAAGTTGCCGGAGGAAAATCGATCGGGACCGCGCGCAAGACTATGCAACGCGCGCGAGGTTTCGTCAGCTTCAGGAGCTGCAAAGCGTGCAGAGCAAGCTTGGCCTTCCGGTCGAGCGCGACCTGCGCTTTTGCAGACAAGCACACGCTTCAGTCCTGCCTCACGCCGCACGGGATGCGAAGGCGAAGATGAAAATGCGCCCTGCCGAAGTCGCCGAGCGGATCAACGGCGAGAACGAAGGTGCGTCACGACGGACCTTCCAACCCAGCTCGGCTTTGATGGCTACCGAATGCGCGCATCGTGGCGACGCGACTTCATCGGGTCCGCGTCACAACCAAGCTGCGATGTAGTGCGCTTCGCTACGCCACAACACGCGTCCGACTGCTTCCGCAGTGCTTCCGCGGCCAATCCGAGCGCCACGAGAACAAAATGCGCTCTTGCTAAGTGATGGAAACATGAGATAAAATGGCGGACCCGGCGAGATTCGAACTCACGACCTCTGCCTTCGGAGGGCAGCGCTCTATCCAGCTGAGCTACGGGTCCGGCGGGCGGAACATACCGGAGGGCCCGGGCTGGCGCAAATCCGCGGCCAAGTGCGCGGCCAAGTCCGCAACCGGTGGCTTCGATGGACCCGCGGCGCCGGCCTTCGTACAGTTTCGCATGAGCCCGCGGGCCAGGACCGTCCTCTATTCCGCACTGACCGTGCTGATCGGCGCTGCGGTGCTCGAGATCGGTGCCTCGTGGCTGATGCTGGTCTATTACCGCGCCGAGCACGTGCGCGATTTCCAGACGCTCGACGGCAGCTACTCGTCACTGGTCAACCTGGCGCATCGCGCCGTTCGGCTGGCGGGCGCGCCCACGCCGGCAGTGGTCGAGGAGACCCAGCCATCGCCGTTCTTCCGGCCCGATCCGCTGCTGGGCTACAGCGCCGCGCGGGGCACCTACACTCACTCATGGTCGCGCCGCAACGCCACGAGTGGCCAATGGGAGACCTTCCGCACGCGCGTGACCATCAATCCCGACGGCACGCGCTGGGTCGGGGGCGAGCGTCCGGGCAAGCCGACGGTCCACATCTTCGGCGACAGCTGGGTGTTCGGCACCGGGGTGCCCGACGAGCTCACCTTCGCCGGTCGCCTTTACCAAGCGCTGCCCGACCGCAACGTGCGGCTGTCGGCGCTGGGCGGCTGGGCGCTCGGCCAGGCTGTCCTGAACTTCGACCGCCTGACCGGCGTCGGCCCGCAGGACGTCGTGGTCCTGGGCTATGCCGGCTACTACGACGTGCGCCATGTGGTGGCGCCCTCGCGCTTGCGCGAGATCGCGACTTGGCTGGACGCCATCGGCCAGCCGATCCCGGCGTTCCGGCTGCCCAAGGCGGCGCGCGGCGCCGAGGGGGCCGTGACGTTCAGCTACCTCGACCAGCGCTGCGCCATGCTGGGCGATTACTGCCGCCGGCCCGATCCACCGGCATCGGAAATGACGGCCGTGACGGCCGCCCTGGTCAACCACATCGCCGCGAGGACGCCTGCCAAGGTCTATCTGTTGCATTTCGCGGGCGCTCCCGATGAGGCGCTCTACCGCCAGCTCGATCCCAAGGTGGGCTTGATCGGTGCCCTGCGCGGCGATTTCGGCTCGGTCGTGCAGGACGACATCATGGGCTTCGATGGCCATCCCGGCCCCTACTGGCATTACGCCATCAGCCGCAAGCTCCTCGAGAGCATTGCCTGGCCAGGTCCGTGATCCGCCATCTTGCCGCATTCCGGGAGTTGAGTGACATTTCCGCGCTGAAGAGACCGAGGGGGCAACATTTCATGATCTTCAACCGACGCCGCTTCGTCGGCGCCTCGACGGCGGGACTGTTCGCCGTCGGCTTTGCCGGCCGTGCTCGAGCCCAGGGCAACCAGCCGCTCGATGTCGTCAGGATCGTCACCGGCTTCCCGCCGGGCGGCACGTCCGACACGCTCTGTCGGCGCGTCGCCGAGAACCTGCGCGGCACCACCTACACCAAGAGCGCACTGGTCGAGAACAAGGCGGGGGCGGGCGGCCAGATTGCCGTCCAGATGATGAAAGGCGCGCCGACCGACGGTAGCGTCATCCTGCAGACACCGGCCTCGATGCTGATGATCTATCCGCACATCTATAAAAAGCTGGGCTACGACGCGTTCGCTGACGTCACGCCCGTAACGCTGGCCTGCACCTTCGACTTCGGCTTCTGCGTCGGCCCGGCGGTGCCCGACACAATCAAGGACATCCCGGCCTTCCTCGCCTGGTGTAAGGAAAATCCCGACAAGGCCAACTACGGGTCGCCGGCCTCGGGCTCGGTGCCGCACTTCATTGGTGTGCTGCTGGGCCAAGCGGGTGGAATCGAGTTGAAGCACGTCGCCTATCGCGGCACCCAGCCCGCCATCCAGGACATGGTCGCCGGCCAGGTCCAGGCGGTGTCCGGCCCGGTCGGTGAGTTCACCCAGCAGGTGAACGCCGGCAAGGCGCGCTTCCTCGGCGTCTCGGGCGAAAAGCGCAGCCGCTTCGCGCCCAACGTGCCAACCTTCGCCGAACAGGGCTACAAAGACCTGGTGTTCTCCGAATGGTTCGGCTTCTTCGCGCCCGGCGGCACGCCGCCGTCGGTGGTGCAGCGCGTGAACATGGCGCTGCGCACGGCGCTGGAGCAGAAGGACGTGATCGACGGCCTCGCCGTCATGGGCCTGGAGGCGACGTCCTCGACTCCCGACCAGCTGGCGGCCCTCCTCAAGGAAAGCCACGACCGCTGGGGCCCGATCGTCAAGAAGATCGGCTTCACGGCCGACTCCTAGACCCGCCGCGTGGCATCCCGCGCATAGTTGGCCGCGGCGCGCTTGGTGAGCGCGTTGCGGTCGATCTTGTTGGTGCCGGCGAGCGGCAGCTCGTCGATGAACCACACAGCGCGCGGATGGGCGTAGGCCGGGCCATTGTCGAGAGCGAAGCGGCGTAGCGCGTCCTCGCTGGGGGCTGTGCCCGGCCGGGGAACGACGAACGCCACGGGCAACTGGTACTTGATCTCATCGGCCACCGGCACGACGCAGACCTGGGCGACGTCGGGGTGGCGGCCCATAAGCTTCTCGACCTCGCCGGGATAGACGTTCTCGCCGCCACACTGGAACATGTCGTCCGCGCGGCCGACGAAGAACACGAAGCCGTCCTTGTCGCGCCGCATGACGTCGCCGGTGTCGTACCAGCC
>JADHLS010000412.1 GCA_016780605.1 Reyranella sp. | reverse complement strand
TCGGGCGCCGCGCTGCGCCAGCGCATCGACCAACTTCTCAGTGAGGTCGGCCTATCGGCCTGGCACGCCCTGCGCTACCCGCACGAATTCTCCGGCGGCCAGCGGCAGCGCATCGGCATCGCCCGCGCGCTCGCCTCGCAGCCCAAGCTGATCGTGTGCGACGAGCCCGTGTCGGCCCTCGACGTCTCGATCCAGGCCCAGGTCATCAACCTGTTGCAGGATCTGAAGCGCCGACTGGGCCTCTCCTACATCTTCATCGCCCACGACCTCGCCGTGGTGCGCCACATCAGCGATCGCGTCGCAGTGATGTATCTCGGCAAGATCGTCGAGCTCGCGCCGAAGAAGAGCCTGTTCGCGATGCCGCGCCATCCCTACACCCAGGCGCTGCTGTCGGCGGTGCCGGTGCCCGATCCGACGGCGCAGCGCGCCCGTATCCGGCTGATGGGCGATGTGCCGAGCCCGCTCAATCCGCCGGCCGGCTGCCGCTTCCACACCCGCTGCGCCCACGCGCAGGATAGGTGCAGCAAGGAGGAGCCGCTGCTGCGGCCGATCGGCCCGCAAGGCCAGGTGGTCGCCTGCCACTTCGCTGAAAGCATCACGGCACCCGAGATCGTGCCAGAAGCCGAGCCTCCCTATGCGCGACGGCTGGCGGCGCTGCGCCAGTTGGCTGTCAGCTAGCCGAAACGCGGTCGCCGCAGTGGGCCGGTTGGTCCGAGAGTATCATTGCCTTGCGATGCTACTTTAAGTAGTATATCCGCCAAGTCGGCTAACGCGGAGAAGGCATGGCGACCTTGGAGCACGTCGGTAACCGGCAGGCCGAATTTTCGCAGACGGCGAACGCCCTCAAAACGCGCCTGACCGTCGTTCGCTGGATCTGCTTTGGTCTTTCAATAGCCGGTGCGACGCTTGCGGCGATCGCGGGAGGTTTGCCGACCGACGAATACAGGAACTATCTTGCCTGGCCTGCAGCTGCGGCGCTGGCCATCAGCGCTTTTGTCACCGGAAGGCTCCTCACCAAGGACGCAGTGAAACTCCAGGTCAAGGCTCGGATGGCGGCAGAAGCTCTCAAGCGGGAGACCTATCTGTATGCGACTTCTGCCGTTCCCTACAATGATCCCGATCCCGCCAAAAACGATGCCCAACTTACGGCGGCTCTGAATGAGGTTACCAAGAACACCCAAGACCTCGCCCAACATAAACCGAAAACAATCAAGCCAGGCAGTTGCCCTCGTGGTCCGCTCACTCTCGGTGAATACACGACGAAAAGATTGGATGGCCAGATCAACTACTACACCAACACCGCCAATAAGCTGACAACGCCGTCGCGCGCGCTGCACGTGTCGGAGTTCACGCTGGCCGGCGTGGCTGCGGTGATTACGGCTATCGCAGCGCATATGGGCAAGGGCAAATTCGATATCGCGCCGCTGACGGCGGTGATCACGACGCTAGCCGGCACCGTGCTGGCGCACCTCGCGGCAACTCGCTATGACGACCAAATAGCCAGTTACCGAGCTGCCGCCGATCGCCTTTCTGATCTGAAGGCAACGATTGTGCCCGGCACAACTGTAGCCGAGTTGGCAAAGGCAACAGAAGAGATCGTCACCAACGAAACTCAGAGCTGGCAGGCCGGCTGGCTCAAGTAAAGGCGGATGAACGCGGGGTTGGCAGCGCTGCGCAAGCTCGCTTACCCGCTAGCCCTTCGACGGAACGACGTAGTCGGCCGGCCAGGTCTCCCGGAACGCGGGCAGCGCCTCGCACCGAACGGAGACCATGTCGAGCGCCGCATAGCGGTCGCGCGGCAGCAGATCGGGGACGGCGAGCCGCACGTAGCGCATCATGCAGGCGGTGGTGATCCACGCTTGATCGAGGCGTTGGTCGACGTCCCACGGCAGGCTCGCCAACGCCGCCAGGCCACCCTCCGCCTGGGTGCGGCAGCGTGCAATCCAGTCCGGCCAGCGATAGTGCTCGGGACGGACCAGGCGCTCGTAACCAATACCCATCACCTTGTCGATCGTGCCGCTCGCGAGCGCGATACGCTGCAAGGTTTCGCGTCGCTCCAGTCCGCCCGACGGCACCAGGGCACGTTGCGGGCCGACCTGCTGGTCGAGCCAATCCAGGATCGCACCCGAGTCGATCAGCGTCGTCCCGTCGTCGAGCACCAGCGAGGGGATGCGGCCCAACGGATTGGTCGTGCGCATGGAATCGAAGTCGGCAAAGACCGAGCGCGTGTCGTGGTCGAAGGTGAATCCCAGCAGCCGCAAACTGACGGCGACGCGGCGGGTATACGGCGAGTCGTACTGTCCAACGAGGATCATGCTGCACTCTATGCCGATTTCGCGCTTCGGCTCCACGGCTGGACTCGCCGGCAACCGCCCCTCAGAGTCGAGCCAATCAAGGCTCGAAGGAGGGATGGATGGCGCTGCCTCAGGACATCCGGCCGGTGAACAGTGAACTCGCCGATTCGATCACGCGCTCCTCGGAGATTCCCTGGATCGAGACCAAGCCGGGCCAGGCGTGGACCAAGGTTCTCTGGGTCGGTCCCGAATCGGGCCGCTGGGCTGTGCTGCTGAAGTGGAAGAAGGGCTATGTCGCACCGCCGCACAAGCACCTGTCGGCTGCCTTCGCGTTCGTGCTTTCCGGCAAGCTGCAGGTCCGCGACAACATCTACAACGCCGGCGACTTCCTGCACGAGGTCAACGGCATGGTGCACGGCGCCACGACAGCTCTCGAAGATACCGAGTATCTGTTCTTCTGCGATGGGCCCGTCCTGTTCTTCGACAAGGACGGCTTCACCGGCTATCGCGGCTGGGAAGAAGTTCTGCGTCTGCAGCAATCGGCGGTCAAACAAGCCGCTGAATGATCCAGCAGGTCGACGACTTCCGCGCCGAGGCCGCGGAGATTCATCAGCTGCTGGGCAGGCTGCGTGACGACGAGTGGTCGCTGGGCACGCAATTCAAGGCGTGGACGATCGACGACATCGTTCGCCACCTGCACATGGGCGACACGATGGCGCTCGCCTCGGCGTCCGACCCCGCTCAGTTCGCGGCGCTGAGGGCCGACATCCAGGCCGAACGCGACAAAGGTCTCAGTCGCATCGAGGAGACGCGGCAACGGCTGAACGGACTGGGTGGACCAGCCCTCCTTCGGCGCTGGCACGAAACGGCCGAGCGGTTGTGCGACGCGCTGGCGGCGAAGCCTGCCGACGCGCGCCTGAAATGGGCCGGGCCGGACATGGGTGTGCGCATGTTCACCACGGCGCGCCAGATGGAGACGTGGTCGCACGCCCAGGCCATCTACGACGTCCTGGGACTTGAGCGCCCCGCGCCGTCGCCGCGTCTGCGCAATATCGCGGAGATCGGCGTGCGTACCTTCGGCTGGGCCTACCGCAATCGTGGGCTGCCCGTGCCGGCTGTCATGCCATCGGTTCGCCTCGACACACCGTTCGGTGAGACCTGGGAGTGGAAGGCCTCCGAAAGCCACGCCGTCGAGGGCGATGCCGTGGCCTTCTGCCAGGTCGTCACGCAAACCCGCAACGTCGCCGACACGTCGCTGTCGGTCCGCGGCGAGGCGGCCAGGCACTGGATGAGCATCGTCCAGTGCTTTGCCGGCCAGCCTGAGACTCCACCGGCGCCCGGCACGCGATATCGTTCAAGAAAGGCCAGCCCCATGAACGCCATCAGTCCCTTTCGCATTGCCGTCGACGATGATGTGTTGGAAGACCTCCGGACACGCCTGCGTCGTACGCGCTGGCCCGAGGCCGAACTGGTCTCCGACTGGAGCCAGGGTATCCCGCTCCAATGGGTCCAGGAGGTCTGCCGCTATTGGGCGGAGGCATATGACTGGCGCAAGCGCGAGGCCTTGCTGAACCGCTTCCCGCAGTTCACCACCCATATCGACGGGCTCGACATTCACTTCGTTCATGCGCGATCGCCGCACGCTGGTGCGATGCCGCTGCTCATCACCCACGGCTGGCCGGGTTCGATCGTTGAGTTCCACAAGGTGATCGAGCCGCTGGTCGATCCGGTGAAGCACGGCGGTAATGCCGCCGACGCCTTCCATGTCATTTGTCCGTCGCTCCCGGGCTTCGGCTTTTCAAGCAAGCCCACGACCACCGGCTGGGGCGTCGATCGCATCGCCAGGGCCTGGACCGTGCTGATGGCGCGCCTGGGCTACGCGCGCTACGGCGCCCAGGGCGGCGATTGGGGATCGGCCGTGACCACGGCCATCGGCGGGCTCGACGCGGCGCATTGCGCTGGCATCCACATCACGCTTGCCATGTCGACGCGTCCCAACGTGGTCGGCGAGCCGACGCCCGAGGAGGCGCGCGCGCTCAGGGGCATCAAGCACTATGCCGACTGGGATTCCGGTTATTCCAAGCAGCAGGCGACCCGGCCGCAGACCGTGGGCTACGGCCTCACCGATTCGCCGGCCGGCCAGGTGGCGTGGATACTGGAGAAGTTCTGGGCCTGGACCGACTGCGACGGCCATACCGAGAACATTCTCGGCCGCGACGAGCTTCTGGACAACGTCATGCTCTATTGGGTGACGGCCACCGCTGCTTCCTCGGCGCGGCTCTACTGGGAGAGCCTCGGGCCCGACAAGCGCACCGTCCACAAGGTCGGCGTGCCGACCGGCGTGGCGGTGTTCCCCAAAGAGATCGTGACGCCGGTGCGGCGCTGGATGGAAGGGAACTTCACCAACATTCAGCACTGGAGCGAGATGCCCAAGGGCGGCCACTTCGCCGCCTTCGAGCAGCCGGCGCTATTCATCGACGACGTGCGGAAGTTCTTTCGGACGCTGCGCTAGGCCGACGGGATTCCCGACGTCGTCGAATACTCGAAATGCAGCGGCGTCTCGGGATGGATCAAGGCATAGGCGGAGCGCGCGGCGATGGCGGCTTCGGCAAAGCCGGTCAGGATCAGCTTCAGCTTGCCGGGATAGGTGACGACGTCGCCGATGGCGAAGATGCCGGGCTTGCTGGTGGCGGCGGTTGAAGCGTCCACGGCGATCTGGTTGTGCTGCAGCGCCAGCTCCCACGCCGCGATCGGTCCCAGCGACATCGACAACCCGAAGAACGGCAACAGCACGTCGGCCTCGATGCGCTTCGTTGCGCCGTCGAGCGTCGCCGCCGTGACGGCGGTGAGCTGACCGCCCGTCCCTTCAAGTGCCTGCAACTGGTAGGGCACGACCAGGTCGAGCTTGCCCGTCTTGGCCAGGGCCTTGAGTTGGGCCTCGCTCTCGGGGGCGGCGCGGAACTTGTCGCGGCGATGGATCACCGAGACGCGGCCCGCGACCTCGGCCAAGGATAGCGCCCAGTCGACTGCCGTGTCGCCGCCGCCCGCGATCACCACCCGTTTGCCGCGGAAACTCTCGCGCTGCGTCACGTAATAGAAGACGCTCTTGCCTTCGTAGGCCTCGATGCCGGGCAGCGGTGGCCGGTTGGGTCCGAAGGCGCCGACGCCCGCGGCGATGATCACGGCTCTGGCCTGCAGGACGGTGCCCTTGGACGTCGTCACCTGCCAGAAGCCGCCGCTCAGAGGCTGCAGCGCCTGCACCTGCTCACCCAGGTGATAGACCGGACGAAAAGGTGCCGCCTGCGCCTTCAAGCGCACCACGAGCTCGGCCGCCTCGATGCGAGGGAAGCCCGGCACGTCATA
>JADHLS010000411.1 GCA_016780605.1 Reyranella sp. | reverse complement strand
GCGAGGCGGTGATGCGCGAGACCGTGCTGCCGGGTGCGGTGCTGACGCGCGTGGCCTCGAGCCATATCCGCGTCGGCACCTTCCAGTTCTTCGCCGCCCGCGGCGATGGCGAGGCGCTTCGCCTGCTGGCCGACCACGTCATCGCCCGCCACTATCCCGACGCGCGCGACGCGGCCGAGCCCTACCGCGCCCTGTTCGAGGGCGTAATCGCCCGCCAGGCCGAGCTGGTGGCGCGGTGGATGCTGGTGGGTTTCATCCACGGCGTCATGAACACCGACAACTGCTCGATCGCGGGCGAGACCATCGACTATGGCCCATGCGCCTTCATGGATGCCTACAAGCCCGACACGGTGTTCAGCTCGATCGACCATGGCGGACGCTACGCCTACGCCAACCAGCCGCGCATCTGCCATTGGAACCTGGCGCGTTTCGGCGAGACGCTGCTGCCGCTGCTCGACGACGACAGCGACAAGGCGCTGGCCGTAGCCAATGAAGCGCTGGCGACATTCCAGGGCCGCTATGGTGAGGCGTTGATGGCGGGCATGCGGCGCAAGCTCGGTCTGTTCACCGCGGACGAGGCCGACGGTGCGCTGGCGCAGGAGCTCCTTAACGCCATGGCAGAGGGACGGGCCGATTTCACCAAGACGTTCCGCTCCCTCGATCCCGAGAACGATGAGCGGGCGCGACCGCTGTTCCCCGACACCGCGCGCTACGATGTCTGGGCGATACGCTGGCGCGAGCGGCTGGCGCGCGAGCCGCAGGATGCTGCGACACGGCGCGCGGCCATGCGATCGGTCAATCCCGTCTACATTCCCCGCAACCATCGCGTCGAGGCTGTGCTCGCTGCCGCCATCGAACGCGACGACTATGCGCCATTCGAGGAACTCCTGCAGGTGCTGGCTCGGCCCTATGACGAGCGCGATGAGTTCGCCGACTACGCCGAGCCGGCGCGACCCGATCCGGGCTATCGCACGTTCTGCGGCACCTGAAGCGCCGCTGACAGTCGGCTGAATTCCTCATCGTCCGCCGGCAGTCCGAAGCGCAGCCAGCTTGGCTGATGGGCGAAGGCGCGCACGTGAATGCCTTGCCGGCCCAGGCGTTCGACCAGCGCAGCCGCCTCGAGGTGGCTCGCCAGCCTGAACAGGCTGGTGCCGCCGAGAACGGTGAAGCCTGCGGCCGCCAGCAGGGCATCCAGCCGCTTTGAATCGACGGCCAGCCGCTCCGCCGTCCGTCGAAGCCAGTCATCATCGGCGAGGGCCTGCGCGCCGACGGCGAGGGCCGGTCCCGACACGGCCCAGGGCCCGAGTTCCTCGCGCAGGCGCGTCGCGACGGCGTCGGGGGCGATGGCAAATCCCAGCCGCAGGCCGGCGAGCCCGTACGTCTTGCCGAACGAGCGCAGCACGATCGCGTTGTCCGGGAGGTCGCGGGCAAGACTCGCCTCAACCGGGCCCAAGTCGATGAAGGCTTCATCGACCACCAGCAGCCGCGTGTCGACGGCGCGCAAAGCGTTCGGCTCGATCAATCTGCCGGTAGGATTGTCGGGATTCACGACGACGATCACGTCCGCGCCCCCCGCATCGGTGCAATGTTGAACGACCGAGACCTCATGGCCGCATCGTCGCCAGCAGAGCTCGTGCTCGGCATAGGTCGTGCCCACGACAGCGACTCGTGACCGCTCAACCAGTCGCGGCAGCAGCTGGATCAGGACCTGCGTGCCGGGCGCGGCGACGATTGTTGCGGCCGGACAGCCATAGCGTGCTGCCGCCGCGTCGAGCAGCGCCTGCTCGGCTTCGCGCGACGGCAATTGCGACCAGGCGTCGGCCGGCAACCCGGCAATGGGGTAGGGCACGGGATTGATTCCGGTCGACAGGTCGATCAAGGGCCGCGGGGCATTGGGATAACGGCGACCGACGGCGCCGAGGTCGCCGCCATGGGCGATGGTTTTCTTGGCTGTGACGCCTGTGATAGGCATTGCCTTCATGTTCGCCGACCTAGCCTTGATTGCCGTCGTGGCCGAAGCGATGGTCGGGTATCCCAACGCCGTCTATCGCCTGATCGGCCATCCTGTTTCGTGGTTCGGTCGGCTCATAACATGGTGCGACGACAGCTGGAACTCGGCAGCGAAGTCGGGGCCTGAGCGACGGGCCTGGGGCGTTGCGACGTTGCTGCTGTTGTTGGCCGCAGCGATCCTGGCGGGTCTTGCGATCGCCGCCATCCTCGAGCGCCTGCTCCCGGGCATCATATCCCTGTTGGTGTGCGGCCTGCTGGCCAGCAGCCTGCTGGCGCAGCGCAGCCTCGATTCCCACGTGCTTGATGTGGCGCGCGCGCTCGAGAGGGACGGGCTTGCGGGTGGCCGCGCCGCGGTGGCGCATATCGTCGGCCGCGAAACCAGGAATCTCGATGAAGCCGCCGTCTGCCGCGCCGCCATCGAGAGTCTTGCCGAGAATTTCTCCGACGGCGTCGTGGCGCCGCTGTTCTGGATGACCGTGGCGGGGTTGCCCGGCGCGCTCGCCTACAAGGCGGTTAACACCGCCGACAGCATGATCGGCCACAAGACCGAGCGGCATCTGGCGTTTGGCTGGGCTTCGACGCGCTTCGACGACCTGGTGAACCTGCCGGCGTCGCGGCTGTCGGCGCTTTGGCTGGTGCTGGCGGCCGTCCCGCTCGGCTTGTCGCCGGGCGAGGCGCTGAGCGCCATCCGGCACGACGCAGGCCATCATCGTTCACTCAACGCCGGCTGGCCGGAGGCAGCGATGGCGGGCGCACTCGGTATCCGGCTGTCGGGCCCGCGCATCTATGACGGCGTGCCGGTCGAAGAGCCCTGGGTGGGCCAGGGTCGCAGCGAGCTCACGGCGAAGGACATCCGCAACGCGCTGACGCTTTATCGTACCGCCTGCGCTTTGCAGATCGCTGTGCTGGTCCTGATCGTGCTCAGCCTGAGGCTCTGGTAGTGCTTTGAAAGCACTGCTGGCACTTGTGTTAAGCGGTGCTAGGTGTCGCGTCGCCGCCCGTTCAGCCCCCCATACATAGCCCTCTACGGAGCGCAAAAACTCGCCAAAAAGAAACTGATCGTCGATCTACTGAAGTTGTTGATTTATATGTACCTTAGTTATATATTGAATTTGTTGCGCGGCACTGCCGCGTTCCCGCTCTATGCATCGTCCATCCGATATCTTTCGCATGCGCCTCTCCGGCTGCCGGCCGGAGGGGCGTGCCCGCCCTGACCGAGGTCGCTGCTCAACGCGAAAACCGGGAGCGCAATTAGCGTAATTGTCCGAATTCGAAGCTCACCCCAATCGGTGGAGGGTCGGCTTCCCAGCCCCCACAACGACCTCTGTCGGAAATACCGGAAATGCCGATAAGTCCATCACTTCCTTGATAGCAGTGCATGCGTTGTCGAGTGGGCCAGATCACCGCGACGTGGAGTCGGAAGCGACGATCCTGGCCCGCACCCATCGCCGCGTCGGCCAGCAAAGGGTCAGCAAGACCGGGATGAGGCAGAGCGACAGCAGCGACAGGACATGGGAGATCTTCCCGTAGCCTTCGATCCCGACAAGGCCGAAATAGCCGAACATGATGACGACGCAAAGGGTGACGACGAAACCGCGCTCGAAAGAGGTCGATGCCATCCGGCCAAGCGCCATGGGCAGGGTGCGCGCGAAGAAGAACCACATGGCGGTGGCGGTCGGAACTCCCAGCACGACGAGCACGACCCAGGGCGAAATGCCGAGCCCCTGCACGATATGGGCGATGTCGCCGGTGGGCGCGAAGGCGCGGATCGGAACATAGTCGAAGAAGTTGCCGAGGTTCATGAAGTTGAACCAGAACACGAACGTGAAGAGCAGGGTGTAATCGCGCACGGCCGGCCGTTGCAGCAGCCACAGCGACACCAGGTAGAGCATGCCGTTGGCCAAACCGGCGCCGGCGAAGCCGACCAGCGCTGTGGCGAGTCCATCGCCGCGCGCGACCATGGCGGCATAGTCGACCTTCTCGTTGATGCCGCTCAGCAGCAGGACGTCGGTCACCTTGCGGACGCCCCAATGGATGACCAGCGGATCGCTCTTGTAGCCGAGCGCCCAGGCCATGAAGGAGTGCGCATATTCGTGGGGCAGCAGCGCCGCGTGATAGGCCGCCACGACGATGATCAGGCCAGCGACGGTGTAGCCGGCCCGCTTCATCCAGCGATCGTCGGTTCGCGCGCCAGCGCCAGAAGGCGATCGCAATCGACGTGCTTCTCTAGATGGTCGGCCAGCAGGTCGAGCGTGGCGTCGACCTGGGATTCGTAGGCAAAGGTCGAGGCCTGCGCGCCGATGCGCTGCAGCCAGTGACGGCGCTGGCGATCGTCGCCCAGCAGGCCGTGGATGTAGCAGCCGGCGACACGACCGTCGGCGGTGATCGCACCGTCTGTCTTGCCATCCGCGAGCTTGAGCAGGGGCGTGACGTTGCCGGTCGTGCGGCCGATATGCATTTCGTAGCCCTTGAATGGAACTCTGTCGGCTGCCGTCTCGCCGGCGACCTCGACCAGGACCTTGTTGCCTTCCAGCACCGTCTCGACATCGAGCAGTCCCAGCCCGTCGACCGCGGCGGGCGGACCTTCGACGCCGTGCGGATCGGCGACGGTCCTGCCGAGCATCTGGTAGCCGCCGCAGATCCCCAGCACGGCGCCACCGCGTCGCAGATGGGCGCGAAGGTCGATGTCCCAGCCGAATTCCCGCAATGAGGCGAGATCGGAGATGGTGGCCTTCGATCCCGGCAGGATGACCAGCGCGGCGTCGCCCGGCACGGGCTGGTGAGGCCCGACGAACACCAGATCGATGGTGGGGTCGAGGCGCAGAGGGTCGAAGTCGTCGAAATTGGCGATGCGGGGATACGCCAGCACCGCGATGCGCACGCGGCCGTCGGGCCTGCCGATCCGGCGATCCTGCAGCACGACGGCGTCCTCCGGCGGCAGGCGGTACGCCGCTTCGAAATACGGCACCAGCCCCAGCGCCGGCCAGCCGGTGCGCTCGCTCACGGCCTTCATGCCGTCGTCGAACAGCGATGGGTCGCCGCGGAAGCGGTTGACGATGAAGCCCACGATCATCGCAGCATCCTCAGGATCGATCACCGCCTTGGTGCCGACCAGGCTCGCGATGACGCCGCCGCGGTCGATGTCGCCCAGCAGCACGATCGGTACGTCTGCCGCGCGGGAAAAGCCCATGTTGGCGATGTCACTCTTGCGCAGGTTGACTTCCGAGGCTGAGCCCGCGCCCTCGACCAGCACGAGATCGCTTTCGGCGACGAGGCGGCCGAAGCTCTCGAGCACGGCGCCGAGCAGCTTGGGCTTCAGGCCCTGGTATTCACGCGCCTTGGCGTTGCCCAGCACCTTGCCCTGCACCACGACCTGCGCGCCGATCTCGCTCTGGGGCTTCAGCAGCACCGGGTTCATGTGCACCGTCGGCGCCACGCGCGCGGCGCGCGCCTGCAGCGCCTGGGCGCGACCGATCTCGCCGCCGTCGGCGGTGACGGCCGCATTGTTCGACATGTTCTGCGGCTTGAACGGGCGCACGCTGAGGCCGCGCCGCGTGAAGGCACGGGCCAGGCCCGCCACGATCAGCGACTTGCCGACGTCCGACCCCGTGCCCTGGATCATGATGGCGCGGCCAGGCATCCGGGCGG
>JADHLS010000410.1 GCA_016780605.1 Reyranella sp. | reverse complement strand
CGGGCGGCTGAGCGTGAGCCGGGCCACGCCGTCCACCACCGCGGTCTGGACCGTGTCTCCCATCATCACATCCGGAAGACGCCGAACTTGGTCGGGCCGATCGGCTGGTTCATCGCCGCCGACAGGCCGAGCGCCAGCGCCATGCGCGTGTCGACCGGATCGAGGATGCCGTCGTCCCACAATCGCGCCGTGGCGTAGTACGGATGGCCTTCGCGATCGTACTGCTCGCGGATCGGCTTCTTGAAAGCCTCCTCCTCTTCCTTGGGCCAGCTGCCGCCGCGCGCCTCGATGTTGTCACGCCGCACGGTGGCGAGCACGCTCGCCGCCTGCTCGCCGCCCATCACCGAGATGCGCGCCGACGGCCACATCCAGAGGAAGCGCGGGCCGTAGGCGCGGCCGCACATGCCGTAATTGCCGGCGCCGTAGCTGCCGCCGATGATCACCGTGAACTTCGGCACGCCCACGGTCGACACCGCCGTCACCATCTTGGCGCCGTCGCGGGCGATGCCGCCCGCCTCGTACTTGCGGCCGACCATGAAGCCCGTGATGTTCTGCAGGAACAGCAGCGGGATGCCGCGCTGGCCGCACAGCTCGATGAAGTGCGACGCCTTCAGCGCCGATTCGTTGAACAGGATGCCGTTGTTGGCGACCACGCCCACCGGGTGGCCCCAGATGCGGGCAAAGCCGGTGACGATGGTGGTGCCGTAGAGGTGCTTGAACTCGTCGAGCTCACTGCCGTCGACCAGGCGGGCGATGACCTCGCGCATATCGAAGGGGATGCGGTTGTCGGCCGGCACGACGCCGTAAAGCTCCTCGGCGGCGTACCTGGGATCACGCGGCGGCAGCAGCGACGCCGAGGGGTTCTTCTTCCAATTGAGGTTGGCCACGATGCGCCGCGCCATGCCCAGCGCATGGCTGTCGTTGTGGGCGTAGTGGTCGGCGACGCCCGACGTGCGGGCGTGGACGTCGGCGCCGCCGAGGTCCTCAGCACTCACCACCTCGCCGATCGCCGCCTTCACCAGCGGCGGGCCGGCCAGGAAGATCGTGCCCTGCTTGCGCACGATGATGGTTTCGTCGCTCATCGCCGGCACATAAGCGCCACCCGCCGTGCACGAACCCATGACCACGGCGATCTGCGGGATGCCCTGCGCGGACATGTTGGCCTGGTTGTAGAAGATGCGGCCGAAATGGGTTTTGTCCGGGAACACCTCGGGCCATTGCGGCAGGTTGGCGCCGCCGGAATCGACGAGGTAGAGGCAGGGCAGACGGTTCTCCATCGCCACTTCCTGGGCGCGGAGATGCTTCTTCACCGTCATGGGATAGTAGGTGCCGCCCTTCACCGTGGCGTCGTTGCAGACGATCACGCATTCGACGCCGCTGACGCGGCCGACGCCGGTGATCACGCCCGAGCCCGGCGCCTCGTTGTCGTACATGTCCATTGCGGCGAGCGGCGACAGCTCGAGGAAGGGCGAACCCGGATCGAGCAGCGCCCGCACCCGCTCACGCGGCAGGAGCTTGCCGCGCGCAACATGGCGCTTGCGGGACTCCTCACCGCCGCCCAGGCGCACTTTCTCAGTGCGGCCCTTGAGGTCCGCGACCAGGGCGCGCATCGCCTCGGCGTTGCGCTTGAAGGTGTCGGAACGGGTATCGACCTGGGAGGAAAGGATCGTCATGCCCGGGCAAACTGCCCGGACGGACGCGGCCATGCAACTGCCTCCCCAAGCGCAGCTTGGGGAGGTGTCCGCGCAGCGGACGGAGGGGTCATGAGCAACAGTCGAGGGGCCCATGACCCCTCCGTCAGCGTATGACGCTGACACCTTCCCAACTTCGTTGGGGAGGAAGACTTACGGCAACCGTGAAAGCTTCCGCCAGTCGATGCTCTGGCCGATGAAAGCGCGCTGGTTGGCGAGCGCCGCGGCAAAATCCGGATCGCGGTCGGCCTGTTCCTTTAGGACAACCTCGGACTTGGCGCGAAACACCGCGAGGAGCTCGGGCGACCATTCCTTGACGACGACGCCCGAGGCCTTGAGCTTCTCCATCGCCGTGCCCTGCAGATGTGGCGAGCGGCTCAGCATCCAGGCGATGTTGGCGCGGCAGGCCGTCTCGATCTGGATGCGGAGCATGGGCGAGAGCGTCTCCCACTTGTCCTTGCGCATCAGGAAGTCGAGCACGGCGGAGGGCTGCTGCCAGCCCGGCATGTAGTAAGGCAGGCCGAGCTTGTCGAAGCCCAGCGCGGCGTCGATGGCCGGCGTCGACATCTCGCCGCCGTCGAGCTGCCCCTGCTGCAACTTGTAGAAGAATTCGCCCGGCGGCAGCGGCACGATGGTGGCGCCGACCTTCTGGATGACCTCGCCGGCCAGGCGCCCGTAGCGCAGGCGCTGGCCCTTGAAGTCGGCCACGGTGTTGAGCTCGGTGCGGAACCAGCCGCCGCCCTTGGCGCCCTGGATGCCGCAGGGCATGCCGACCACGCCCAGCTTCTCGTAGGCCTCGCGATGGATGCGGCTCCCGTCACCCTCGAGCATCCATGACGTCATGTCCTCGGTGGGCGGCCCGAACGGCACGGTGGCGAACACGTTGAAGACCGGCGCCTTGGTGGCCGAATAGCCCGACCAGGTGAAGGCCGCCTCGAGATCACCGGCGATCACGGCATCCAGCATATCAGCGGTCGGCGCGATCCGGCCGGGCTCGACGATCTTGATGGCGAGCGAGCCGCCCGACATGTGTTTCACAGTTCGCGTGAAAATCCGCACGCCTTCGCCGGAGCCGGGCAGCG
Organism: Reyranella sp.; assembly: GCA_016780605.1. Classification (GTDB taxonomy): domain Bacteria; phylum Pseudomonadota; class Alphaproteobacteria; order Reyranellales; family Reyranellaceae; genus Reyranella. The sequence goes on along the minus strand of JADHLS010000410.1, from coordinate 2,887 downwards.
CCGGATTGAAGGCGGTCTGCATCTGGATGACCCGCGACGGAGTCGGTCCAAAATCTCCTGACTTTTCAGGGGGTTTGTCGGAGTACCTCTCCTTGTCACCGGCGACAGCAAACCCCGCCGCCGATAGCAAGGCTACGGCGATGGCTACGACAACGACAAATCTACGGCGCACGACCGACCATCCGTCGCCCGGCTCCCCCTGTGCTCTCCCCGAGGTCGCTTTATGCGACCTTATTGCCTTCACACCGCATGATAGTCGCACGGCGTGGGCAACGGAACAAGGAATCGCGGGCGCTTGCTTTAAAGAGCTGCCAATCCCCGGCCGATCAGGATCCGCTGCACGTCGCTGGTGCCCTCGTAGATCTGGCAAACGCGCACATCGCGCCAGATCTTCTCCACCAGGTAATCCGAAACGTACCCGTACCCGCCGTGGATCTGAATTGCGGCCGAGCACACCTCCTCGGCCATCTCGGAAGCATATAGCTTGGCCATTGCGGCTTCGGTGAGGCATGGGCGGTTGGCGGCGCGCAACGTTGCCGCATGCAGCACCATTTGGCGGGCGCCCGTGACCTTGGTCGCCATGTCGGCCAGCCGGAACTGCACCGCCTGGTGGTTCATGATCTTGGTGCCGAAGGCTTCGCGCTCGCCGGCATAGGCGCGCGCGGCCTCGAAGGCGGCGCGCGCCATGCCGACGGCCTGGGCGGCGATGCCGATGCGACCGGCTTCGAGATTGGCGAGCGCAATGCGATAGCCCTCGCCCTCCTGGCCCAGCAGCGCATCGGCGCCGACGACGCAATCCTCGAAGGCGATCTGGCAGGTATCGGACGATTTCTGCCCCAATTTTTTCTCGACCGAGGCCACCCGGTAACCCGCCGTCTTGGTCGGGACGATGAAGCATGAGATCCCGCGCTTTGGGTTAACAGGATCGGTCACCGCGAAGACCAGCGCCATGTCCGCAGTGCGGCCGGAGGTGATGAACTGCTTCACCCCGTTCAGCAGCCAGCCGTTGCCCCGCCGCTCGGCCCGCGTCCTGAGGTTGGAGGCGTCGGATCCCGCCTGCGGCTCGGTGAGGCAAAACGCGCCCAGCACCTCGCCCTTGGCCATCGGCTTCAGCCAGCGCTCCTTCTGCTCTGACGATCCGTAAGCCAACAGCGCCGCGCAGTCGGGAGAGTTATTGACACTCATCACCGTGGACAGCCCGCCATCTGCCGCGGCGATCTCCTCCAGCGCGATCACGTAGGCCACCATGTCGAGACCGGCGCCACCCCATTCGGCCGGCACGCACATGCCCATGAAGCCGAGCCGGCCCATCTCGGCCAGCAGCGCTCGTGGGATCTCGCCCGCCGCCTCCCAGGCGCGCACGTGCGGCGCGACTTGCTCCTGAGCAAAGGCGCGCGCGGTGTCGCGAATCAGGATCTGTTCTTCGTTGAGCATCATGGCGGGTTCCTAGCGCGACGGACCGTACCTGTCAGCCGAGGAAGCGCCGGAACTGCTGCATCACGAACTGCGGCCGCTCCCGGACCGACGCGTGGCCCGCCATCGGCACTTCCACGATGCCGGTGCTGCCGGGGATGTTCTCGTTCATCCACCGCGCCGCCTCCTTGAACGGCGGGCCCTCGTTCGAGCCGAGCATCACCATGGTCCGCATCGTCATGCGTCTGGCCGCCTCCCGGGCGTCGAGCATCGCCAGCCACTCGCAGCCCAGCGCATAGCCCTCGCCATCGCAGGCCGCCCACTTCTCCTTCACGTGGCGAACATCGGGTCCGTTCTCGTCGAGCGACGCCTGGGTGAAGAACACCTTCTCCAACATCGGAATGAGGCTCGCGACGCCTTCCTTGCGGGCGATCGCGGCACGCACCGGCCAGTTCGCCCGCATCTCGTCGTTGTAGCGCGGCGTGCAGTCGCAAAGGATGACGCGATCGACCATCTCCGGATAGGTGCCGGCGAAGTGCTGCGCCAGCGAGCCGCCCATGGAGATGCCGGCGAGATGCGCCTTCGCCACGCCCTCCCGCATCATCAGCGCCTTGAGCTGCTCGCCGAGCTCGGCTTCGCCGTACTGGCCCTTGGGCAGCTTGGTATCGTGATGGCCGGGAAAGCTGTAGGCGATCAGCTCGAACTGATCGGCGAGCGGTTCCAGCACGTCCCAGAAATGCCAGTCCATGCCCAGGCAATGCAGCAGCACCAGCGGCTTGCCGCGGCCGCGGCGATGCACGGTGACGTCGGCAGGGTCGAGCGGCTTGGGATGCCAGTCCATTTATGCCTCGTTGCTAAAGCAGTCGGAAAGCCCATAGAGCTCGAAGCCCGCGCGACGGCCGGTCTGCGAAGCGCTGGCGGCAGGTGCGATATCCGTTCGCCATCTGTTGGCGTCGAAACGGTAGCCGTTCACGCGGTCGGCGTCGCGCGACACCACGAACAGAAGCGGCGCCACCATCTCTTCCGGCTCGACCAGCCTGGGCGCCTTGCCGGTGGCCGACCATTCGCGCATTTCCTTCGCCATGCCTGGCGTGTTGGCGCCGGCGCCCGGATTGACGACATTCGCCGTCACGCCCGTGCCTGCCAGCTCCTTGGCCCAGATCTCGGTGGCCATTTCCAGCGCGGCCTTGGATGGGCCATAAGGCACGCTGCCTGGCCGGTTCATGGTGTCGAGCTTGGTGGTGACGTTGACGATGCGTCCCCAGCCGCGCTCGATGAGGGCGGGCGTCACCCGGCGGGTCATCTGGTCGGCGACGACGTAATTGGTGTCCATGGTGCCCTGCACGATCTCGTCGGTCAGTTCCCAGAACTTGCGCGGACCTTTGATGAAGCGCTCGGGATCGGTGTAGGTGAAGGTGAGTCCGGCGTTGTTGACCAGGATGTCGACGGCGCCAAAACGCTGTCGCGTCGTGGC
>JADHLS010000409.1 GCA_016780605.1 Reyranella sp. | reverse complement strand
AACCGCCGGGCAGCATGCGCACCAGCGTACGGTCGCGCAGCAGCCAATGATGCATCAGCGCCGCCGCGGCATGGAGCAGGGCGAGGAAGATGAGAGCATTGGCCGCCACTTCATGAACCTCCTTCACGCTGCGCCGTAGCGCCCGATCGCCGCCGGCCAGCGGCGAGGCGATCTCCGCCAGGCCGAACAGCGGCAGGGCATCGCCGCGCACGAACTGCAGCGCGATCCCGGAAAGCGGCACGGCGATCAGCAATGCGTACAGGGCGAAGTGGCCAAACCGTGCGGCGTAGTCGAGCCACACGCCGAGCGCCGTGCGCTCGAGCGGCGGCGGCGCGTCGGCCAGCCGCCAGCACAGGCGCAGCACGAGAAGGCCGGCCACGGAAAGGCCGGCGGAAATGTGCACGACCAGGGCCGCCGCGCGCGCCGCCCCTTTGGGGAAGATGTCGTCGAACTGGCCGAGGAACCAGGCAAGGATCACCAGGGCGACGGTGAGCCAGTGCATCAACTGCGGAATCGCGCCGTAGCCCTTGACCGAATTACGCCATTGCATGCCCGAACTCTCCTCAAACGCGGGGCACCCAACAAGAACGGGCGCCGGCGCGCCTTGATGTGAATCAAACCCTCCTTCGCTCCTGCGGAGCTTCGGAGGGTTTCACTTGTCGATGCCCCAGAACACCACGACCGGCGAATCGATCCAGCCGGTGACATTCTTGCGCATGCCGGCGACGCTGAAGCCTTCGCCGAGATGGACGTGGGTCACGATCTTGGCCTGCAGCTTCTGGACCTCGAGCGCGATCGCCTTGCGCTCGGCGGCTTCGGTCGCCAGCGCAAAGCGCTCGCGCAGGGTCTCCATCGCGGCATCGCACGGCCAGCCGGCGCGGCTCTTCTCGCAGTTGGCCTGGAGGAAGGGCGTCATCAGGGGATCGAACAGGTCGGCCATCGACCAGTAGGTCAGGAAGACGTTCCAGCCGCCCTCCGAGGGCGGGCCCTTCTTGGTGAGCAGCCGGTTGACCAGCGACTGCCAGTCCATCGGCTGCAGGTCGACCTTGAAGCCGATGCGCTCGAGCAGCGACTTCGCCACGGGGGCGAGGTTGGAGAGCGCGGCGGTGTCGCTCGCCTGCAGGACCACGACGGGCTCGCCGGCGTAGCCCGATTCCTTCAGGAGCGCGCGCGCCTTCTCGATGTTGCCCTCGATCAGACCCTCGAAGCCCACGGTCGATTCCAGCGGCGAGCCGCACGGGAACATCGACTTGCAGACGCGGTAGTAGCGCGGATCGCCGACGATGGCGGAGAGGAAGTCGGGCTGGTTCAATCCCACCATCACCGCCTGGCGCGCCTTCTCGTTGTTGAAAGGCGGCTGCAGCCAGTTGGGGCGGAAGACGTACTGGTTGCCGGTGCTCGCCTTCACCAGCGTGATGTTGCGATCCTTCTCGACCAGCGGCAGCAGGTCGTAGGGCACCTGCTCCATGATGTCGATCTCGCCCTTCTGCAGCGCGTTGACCGCGGTCTGCGAATCGGGGATCCAAACCCATTCGACGCGGTCGACCTTGGCGACCTTGCCGCCGGCCAGGCCGGAGGCGGGCTCGGGCCGCGGCCTGTACTTGGGATTTTTGACATAGACGATCTTCTCGCCGGGCTTCCATTCGTCCTGCTTCAGGATGAACGGGCCCGAGCCGACATACTCGGAGATCTGCTTGAAGGGATCGGTCTCGGCGACGCGGCGCGGCATCATGAAGGGCGTGACGACGCTGGGCTTGCTGAGCGATTCGATCACCAGGCCATAGGGCTGCTTCATGGTGAGGACGAAGGTGCGTGCGTCGGCGGCCTTCATGTCCTCGACGAAGGGCATCATCTTCTGGCCCATCGGATCACGGGCGCCCCAGCGCTTGATCGAGGCGATGCAGTCGTCGGCGGTGACGGGGGTCCGATCGTGCCATTCCAGCCCCTCGCGCAGGGTGAAGGTCCAGGTCTTGCGGTCATCGCTGGCGGACCAGCTCTCGACCATCTGCGGCTTGGGCTGGAACTTCTCGTCGAGGGCGAACAGCGTGTCGTAGACCAGATAGCCGTGATTGCGCACGATGTAGGCGCCGCTCCACACCGGATCGAGCACCTTGACGTCGGAATGCATGACCACGCGCAGCGTCTTGGGCTCCTGGGCGTGGCTGGCGACGGACACTGTGAGAGCGGCGATGGCCGCGGCGATGCGCACGATCCAGTTCATCATCGACCTGCCCCCTTTTCGATGGCCTTCATCCTAGGCCCGACTGTACCCCGGCGCCATGCAAGGAAGATGCCCGACATGATATCGTCGGGCAGCGAGGGCACGACGATGGCGATCCCCAACATCTCCCACGAGCAGATCCGCGCGGCGCTCCAAGAGCTCGACCAGGCCTCCTACCATCATGAGCAATGGGCGGAAGCGCTGTACGGGACGCTGATCTGCCGGCTGCCGGCGGACCAGCGCGATACCGGCGGCGACGCCCATCGGCTGTGCCGGTTCGGCCAGTGGTACTACCGCGCAGAAACCGCGGCGTTCGAGCATCACCCGGGCTTCGCCGCGATGGGGCTGGAGCACGAGCGCATGCATCAAAGCGCGACCGCCCTGCTGCGGGCGACGGCCGAGGGCGCGCCGATCTCGATCCGCGACTACGAGCGCTTCGTCGCGGCGCTGAAGCGCATGCGGCTTGAGCTCGCGACCCTGCGGCGCGAGCTCGGCGATGCGCTCTACAATCTCGACCCGCTGACCGGCACGCCGAGCCGCATCGGCATGCTGACCAAGCTGCGCGAGCAGCAGGACCTGGTGAAGCGCCAGTTGCAGAGCTGCGCGGTGGCGATGATCGATCTCGACCACTTCAAGGAGGTCAACGACCGCTACGGCTATCTCGAGGGCGACAGGGTGCTGGTCGCCGTCGCCCGGCACGTCATGGGCGAGCTGCGCCCCTACGACAAGGTCTTCCGCTATGGCGGCGAGGAATTCCTGATCGTCCTGCCGGAGACCGACGTCGCGGAGGCCCGGGCGATCGTCGAGCGGCTGCGCGAGGGCGTGGGCGCCCTGCGCCATGCCTGCAACGGCCACGACGAGGGCAACGACAAGGGCCACGACAAGGACAACGCGGCCTTCGAGGTCACGATCTCGATCGGGCTCACGGCGCTCGACTGCGAGCTGCCGGTGCAGGAGACGGTCGACCGCGCCGACAAGGCGCTGTACGCCGCCAAGGCCGCCGGCCGCAACCGCAGCGCCGTGTGGGATGCATCGATGGATGCGCTATCTCACGGCGCCTTGTCGTAGTGGATGGCGGCGATCGCCAGGATCTCGGCACGATCTTCCAACAGGAGATGGCCGGCGGCGATCGTCCGGTCGAGCGCGGCGGTGAAGCGCTGCAGGTAATCGTCCTTGCCGCCGGGGTAGAGCTTGGCGAGCGTCGCCTTGTCGAAGGGTTCGCCGATGCCGGCAAGCTGACCGAGGAAGCCGCCCGAATTGCCGGCGCCGGCGAGGCGCATGGTGGACGCGTCGGTCCACGGCGTGCGGATGCCGCCGACGGAGATGCCGCGCGCGTCGGTCCGTGCTTCGAGGAGCGCTGTGCTGGCCGGCGGCTCTCCCGTGCGCAGCCACCGATCGAGTGCCGCGATCGCGGCCTGGGCGACGTAATGGTGAGGCAGGCCGGGATTATATGGCTTGGCGAGCTTGGCGCCGGCCACGCTGTCGCGTGGCCAGAACAAATCGGCGAGGCGCTCGGGCGGGAGTGTGCCGTTGTCGGCGAAGGCGCCGGCGAACAGATAGCTGTCGGCGTGGGAGGAGCCCGCCAACTCCCAGACCCGTAGATGCGCATCGTCGGGCCGGCGCGCGGCCTGGTAGCCGGGCAGCCGGGCGCCCAAAAGGTCGGTCTCGGTGATGAGGGCCAGCACCGGTACGCGCAGATCGGCGCGGAAGCGGACTTCGGTCGGCGTGTCCGGGCTGTCCACTGGTAAGCCGTCGAGGCGCCCCGCCGGGCCGAAGCGCGAGTGCACGAAGAAGCCGTCATAGACCGGCGTCAGCGCGTCGACGGCGTTGACGTAGGTCGTGAGGAACATCGCCGACTGAGATTGGCCCATGGCGACGAGGCGCTGCGGCTTCAGCAGCGCGCGCAGCGCCGCGCCGGCCTGGGCGAAGATGTCATAGGCGAAGGCGTCGCCGGGATGGCTGAGGCTGCCGTAGCGCGGCGCGTCGAGCGTCTTCAAAGGTGCACCAATGCCCATGACCGACCCGCCGCCCTCGATGCCGACCGGCTGCGCCGATACCGCGGCATAGGCATAGCGGCGCCGCACGATCTCGCGATGCGCGATGAACCAGTCGGACGGCATGTCCTGGCCGGAGGTGACGTTCAGCCACTCGACCAGCAGCGTGCCGTTGAAGGTCGCAGGATCGGTCGGACGGATCACCACGATGCGCGTCTTGTAAGCGGCACTGCCAGCCGGTGCGTAGCGGCTCACCGAGCCTTCGAGGAAGAACTCCTCGGCCTGGTAGCCGAGCGGCGCCAGGTCGTAGGCGCCCAGTAGTAATGCGGGCCTGCCCGCGACTGGCGTCAGCGTCATGACATCCTGATGCCACAGAAGCTGACGCCGAGACACCGATAGTCTCCTGCGATGGGCGCACGGATCATCGCTACTGCAATCGCCGCCGCGGCACTTGCATCGACAGCGACGGCGCAGGAGGCCGGCCTGCAGCGGACCATCACCTTCGACGACCTCGCCCCGCCGGGCATGGCGCTGCAGCAGTGCTGGAACGCGACCGGCATGGACGCCAGCGGCAAGGTCCATATCGGCTTCACGGCGCGGCGCGGCGACGGGCGCGATCCTCCGGCCGCGGTGAGGCTCATTTCGCGGCAAGGCTTTGCGGCATTGTCGCCCGGCTGAAAAGCGGGGAAGCTCCCTCCTCCGAGGAGGTAGCGGCATGACGGCGCGCAAGATGCGGCTCGGTCTTTCGATACGCGGCCATGGTTATCACCCGGCCGCCTGGCGCCATCCCGACGTGCCGGCCGATGGCACTCTCCATGTCGAGCACTATGTAAGGAGCGCCCAGACCGCCGAGCGCGGCAAGCTCGACATGATCTTCTTCGCCGACGGCGCCGGCATCCGCCAGGGCGACACGCCGCCGGGCTCGCTGGCGCGCACCGGCCGCGACATGGTCGAGCTGGAACCGATGACCTTGCTGCCGGCGCTCGCCATGGTGACGACCCGCGTCGGCCTGGTGACGACGGCCTCCACCACCTACAACGAGCCCTACAACCTCGCGCGCAAGTTCGCGACGCTCGACCTGATCAGCAAGGGCCGCGCCGGCTGGAACGTGGTCGCCTCCTGGTCGGAGCTCGAGGCGCAGAACTTCGGGCTCCCGACGACGCTCGACTACGACACGCGCTATGCCCGCTCCGCCGAGTTCGTCGAGGTGGTGAAGGGGCTGTGGGACAGCTGGGACGACGGCGCGCTGGTCTTCGACAAGGCAGGCGGCCGCTACTTCGACGAAGCCAAGATGCATGTGCTCGATCACCGCGGACGGTTCTTCAAGGTGCGCGGTCCATTGAATGTCGCCGGCATGCCGCAGCGTCATCCGGTGATCGTGCAGGCCGGCGCCTCGGAGCAAGGACGCGAGCTGGGTGCGGCGACGGCGGAGGTGATCTACGCCATCAGCGGCTC
>JADHLS010000408.1 GCA_016780605.1 Reyranella sp. | reverse complement strand
CGCCGGCATCGAGGCGACGGCCAAGCGCTACGGCATCGAGCTGGCGAACGGGCTCGACCTCGTGGGCCTGGTGGCGCTGGAAATGTTCGTCGCCAAGGATGGCCGCGTGCTGGCCAACGAGATGGCGCCGCGGCCGCACAATTCAGGGCATTGGACCATCGATGCCTGCGCCACCAGCCAGTTCGAGCAGCTGGTGCGCGCGATCTGCGGCCTGCCGCTGGGGCCGGTGGATGTGCTGATGCCGTCACGCATGGAGAACCTGATCGGCGAGGAGGCCAACGACTGGCTGCGCTACCTAGCCGATCCGACGGCTCGGCTGCACCTCTACGGCAAGACGACGCCGCGGCCCGGCCGCAAGATGGGGCATGTTACCTTCTTGAAGCGGTCCTGACCGAGGAGCCCGTCCACGACTTCAGCTGGCTCTTCAGCTTCTCGATCTTCATGACGTCGTCGATGCGCCGGTCGAGGAAACCCCAGGTCGCCTCGCTGCCCGGCGACCGGTCGTTCAGCCAATAGAGCAGGGTCGAGGACCAGACGCCCGCCAAGGTCGCCCGCTTGGTGTAGAAGTTGAAATCGGTGCTGGTGTCGCCGGCGGCGTACCACATGGCATCGACCGTCCTGTAGAGCAGGCGCATGGCGAGCGGCGCATTGAACGGCAGCGACAGCAGCGCCAGCGCACGGCGCGAGGCCTCGCGGCCCGCGCCATGCCGCTCCAGCCGGATGCGCACCGCCTGCTTGATGCGGTCGCGGATCTTGAGGTTGGCGACGCCCTCGGCCTCCATGTCGGCCACCGTGCGGCGGTCGGCACGCTCGCTGAAGAAGGTCAGGACCTCGATCGGACCGCCCGGGAACAGCCGCTCGGCCTCGCCCGTGGGCAACTCCAGGCGGCGCGAAGCGGCGGCCAGGGCGGCCCGGCTCCAGCCGTCGAAAGCGGCCTCGGCGGCCACGGCATCGGCCAGCTGGTCGCGCGAATCGGCGTCCGGGTCGCCCGGGGAATCAGGCGGAATGGCCGAATTGGGGCTATTTTCAGCGGTCATCACGGGAAATATAGGGGGTTTCCCGGGCTTCCCAAGGGTCTTTGCCTGTGATACCACCGCCGCCTCCTAATTGCCCCCGGAGCCGTTTCCGGGCGCCCCCACCATGCATTGGAAGGAAGCGATCGAAGTGCAGGTTCTCGTTCGTGAAAACAACGTCGATCAGGCGCTGCGCGTTCTGAAGAAGAAGATGCAGCGCGAAGGGATCTTCAGAGAGATGAAGCTCCGCCGCAACTACGAGAAGCCCTCCGAGCGCCGCGCCCGCGAGCGCGCCGAAGCGATCCGCCGGACCCGCAAGCTGATGCGCAAGCGCATGGAGCGCGAGGGCTACTAGCCCTCACCCTCTCCACCGAACACGACCCCCGGCTTGTCCGGGGGTTTTGCTTTTCAGCGGTTTTGGTTTCAGCGCTGCGGCAGCCGTTCGAAGGTCGGGATCCCGTCGGGGATCTGGTGGAACGGCTGCTTGTCGATCGTGTAGATCGCCATCTTCGGACCGCCGAACAGCTTGGGATCGTCGAGCGTGCCCACCTTCACCACCGCGACCGGGCGCTGCGGCCGGGTTACCAGGTGCGTGCCGCAATCGGGGCAGAACTCGCGCGTCACCGGCTTCTCGAGGTCGCTCCTGGTGAACTGCTTCGGCGTGCCCTTGGTGTATTTGAACTCCTCGGGCTTCACGATCATGAACATGTTGGGCGCGCCGCCCGTGATGTACTGGCATTCACGGCAGTGGCACTGCGCCTTCAGCATCGGCTCGCCTTCGGCCGCGTAGCGCACCTTGCCGCAATAGCATCCGCCTTCGAACTTCATGGCGTTCTCCTCTGGCACGATGTCTGCGAGACTATCGGCCATGGCCAGCAAGACCAAGCACCCCTACACCATCATCCGCGGCGGCAAGCTCTTGGACATCGCCAAGCGGTCCGCCCAACCCGCCGACATCCTGATCAAGGGCGACACCATCGCCGAGATCGGCCGGCCGGGACTCGCCGCGCCCGCCGGCGCCACGGTGATCGACGCCAAGCACCGGCTGATGCATCCCGGCCTGATCAACGCCCACACCCACAGCCCCGGCAATCTCGGCAAGGGCATGGGCGATCTTTGGTCGCTCGAGCTGCTGCTGACGGCGAGCTCGTGGGTGAACGGTGGCCGCACGCTCGAGGACAAGTACCTGTCGGCCATGATCGGCGCGTCGGAGATGGTGCTGAAGGGCTGCACCGCGGCCTACGACCTTGCCGCCGAATTCCCCCTGCCGTCGGTCGACGGCCTCTCCGCCATCGCCCGCGCCTACGAGGAGGTCGGCATGCGCGCCGTGCTGGCACCGATGGTGGCCGACATCACCTTCTTCGATGCCATCCCCGGCCTGATGGAGCGGCTGTCGCCGTCGCTGCAGAAGGAGGTCGAGAGCTTCCGCTACGCGCCGTGGAAGGCCACCACCAAGCAAATGAACAAGGCGCTACAGAAGTGGCCGTTCGAGCATGTCGCGCTCGCCGTGGCGCCGACCATTCCTCACCATTGCACCGACGACTTCCTGGTCGCCTGTCGCAACCTCGCGCGCGAATACGACGTCGGCATCCACAGCCACGTCGCCGAATCCAAGGTCCAGGTCGTGGCGGGCTACCAGCGCTACGGCAAGTCGCTCGCCGCCCACATGGACGACCTCGGCCTGATCAACGAGAAGTTCACCGTCGCCCACGGCGTCTGGCTGGACAACGAGGACATGAAGCGCCTGGGCAACCGCGGCGCCTCGGTGGCGCACAATCCCGGCTCCAACATGCGGCTGGGCAACGGCCTTGCCGATATGCGCGGCATGCTGTCGGCCGACATCAATGTCGGCATCGGCACCGATGGCGCGAGCTGCTCGGACAATCAGAACATGTACGAGGCGATGCGGCTTTCCTCGTTCGCCTCCAAGGTCCAGGGCCCCGACCACGAGCGCTGGGTCACCACCCAGGAGGCCTTGCGCGCCGCGACCGAAGGCAGCGCGCGGGCGCTCGGCCTGCACAAGGAGATCGGCCGCATTGCACCGGGCTACAAGGCCGACATCGTCTTCCTCGACCTGCACCACATCAACTGGATCCCGACCAACGATCCAGTGAATGCCCTGGTCCACACCGAGGACGGCACAGCGGTGCACTCGGTCATGATCGGCGGCCGCATGGTCGTGCAGGACCGCAAGCTGCTCACCGTCGATCTTGCCAGCCTCGCCGCCAAGGCCGAGGCGTCACGCGTGCGGCGCGAGAAGATCACGGCGCCGGCCAAGAATCTCTACCAGCGGCTGGAGAAGGTGGTCGGCGCCTTCTGTCCCGGCCTCGCCAAGGCGCCGCTGCATATCCATCGCTTCGGTGCCAGCCACCACGCGCATTAGCAGCAACCGCGACCAACACCCGAGGTGCCAGCACTGCCGTCAGTGATGCGGGGAATTTCCGGGCATTTCCGGCATTTCCGCCCGACTGACTTGCGATTGCGGCCGGGTGCAGCCCCTACGGATTGGGGGGTCGGCCGCTGTTCGCCAGTCACACCGAAGGCGCGCTCCTATCGTCGGCCTGGCGCCACCAGGCCAGCGCGGCGGTCTCGGATTAACGATGCATAGAGCAGACGCCTGAAAGTGCGGCGGCAAACGCATCATAACCAACGTATTCTATTTAGTCAATAACTAATGTTGCGCAGCCAGTTTCGTTTTCATGAGTTTTTTCGCACCGTACAGGGGGCCAGCGCGGCCTTCCGGTTAGCCCCGCTGCCAGCGGTGCTGTCATGCATGTCTTCAGCGCAGCGCAGACCGCGGGCGTCCCGCCCGCTCATGATTCATGAGGCGGGCGAGACGCCCGCGGTCCGCGCTGCGCTACCATGACTCAATCTCGTCCCATCATGGCCGAAACCGTCAGGGCTTCCTGCACCCGTCGGCGGACGGCAGGGTCCTTTTCCTCGGCGATCAGAGGTCGACGCGCTCCTGGGCAACGTCGATGCGTTCCTTCTTGTTGAAGCGGCCGTCGTAGATCGGGCGCTCCCCGGTCGTCGGGCCGGGATACTGAACGATCAGGATGTCGCCGCCGGTCTCGGTGTGCAGCTCGCCCTCGAAGTGCGGGTCGGGATGGAACAGCATCGTGCCCGCCGGGCAGCGCTTGCCGTCGATCGTGAACTCGCCCTTCAGGATGTACCAGAGCTGCGCGAAGCCGTGATAGTGCTCGGGATGCCAGCCGCCCGGCGCGATGCGCAGGACACCAGCATTGGGCGCAGTCGGGCGCTCCGGCGTGGGATGGAACAGCATCTTGCCGGTCTCGCCCGGCCAGCGGATGGTCTCCCATTCCATCTCGTCGAGATGGCGGACCTCGTACGGCAGGTGATCCTTGCGCGAGGCCTCGCGGCCGGTGGCAAGTGCGGCGTTGGCGGCCGCGGTGTCGGGCACATGCTTGCTCATTGAATGCTCCTCCTGGGCTCACTCTAGCAAGACCGCGATCGCTTCCTCCAGTTCGCGCACGTCGCTCACGACGGCGTCCGGCTCCTCGGCCGGCGAGCGCGGACGCTGGCGGCGGTGCCGGCCGCCGCGGAACAGGATCGCGGCCATGCCCAGCGCCTTGGCCGGCGCGATGTCGTTGTCGATGCGATCACCGACCATGATGCAGGCGCGGGCGGGCACGCCCAGCGCCTCGGCCGCCGCTGCGAAGGCGCGCGGATCGGGCTTGCTGATGCCGGTGAGGCCATTCAAGCCGTGATGCTCGAACAGATCGCCGATGCCGGCGCGCGCCAGCCGCTCAGCCGCGGCCTGCGGCTGGTTGGCGACGATGCCGAGCCGAAGGCCGCGCTCGCTGAGGCGACGCAGCAGGCTGTCGATCTCGGGCCGCAACTGGAAGACATCGAGGTTGCCGACCATGGCCCGCACGCGCTGGCGGATGCGCTCGGTCGTGGCCGGGTCGCCGCCGCACAGCGTCTCGATCATGTGGCGATAGGCGTCGGGGGCGAAGGCGGCGACTGCGGCCTCGGACGCCTCCTCGATCGCTGCTTGGTCGACCCGGATTCCCTCCAGCCCGCAGGCCGACGCAATAGCGCCGTCGACCGCGATCTCCCAGGCGAACTCCATGTCGAGCGGTCCGCCGACGTCGAACAGGACGGCCTGGTAACGCATGTTCCGGCGTGCTGTCACACCAGGTGCTGGAGGCAGTCTGCTTCCTCGAGCAGCGGATCGAGGCGGCGACGCACCTCGCCCGCCAACGCGGCGAGCTTCTTGCGCAAGGCGTCGTGGCACTTGGCCTGGTAGCGGAACGGTGCCTGCTCGTAAGGCCGCCCCAGGATGTCGAGCGATACTTCCTTCCTGCCCTCCTGCAGCGCCTTTGTGTTGGCGGCGAGGAACGGCAGGTAAGTCTCGCCGCAGTGCCTGAGCAGCGCCTTCAGCGTGTCCGGCAGGGGCGCGGCCGGATCGAGCCACTCGCCCTCGACTCCGGAGGCGTCGTCGAGCCGCAGCAGCCAGCAATAGACGTCAGTCGCGCGCTCGCGCATCTCGGCCATGGGCGTGGGATCGACCGAGAGGATCTGCAATTGGCCGAACAGGCCGAAGTCGGCCAGTGACGGGCGCGAGCCGAACAGGAATGGGATCTTGCGCACATGGCGGTCGAGCGTATCGAGGACGCAGCGATAGCTCTCCTCGA